>NZ_JBEXPH010000181.1:0-15927 GCF_040611955.1 Streptomyces sp. NPDC006510
GCTCACCGTCGCGCCCGCGCACTCCGACGCGCTGCTGCGCGCCCTGCTCACCGCCGGCCCGCCCTGGCACATCCGGAGCCTGGCCGCCGCGCCCGGCCCCGCGGAGAGCCCGGGGGCCGACCGGACCCCGGCCCACGGGGCCGCCACGGGCCCCCATGACCGCTCGACTCCCGAGGCACCATGACCGCCCTCCTCCGCTACCAGACCGCCCTGCTGGTCCGCTCCCAGCGCTGGCTCGCCCCGGTCCTGCTGTACGCGGCCTTCGTCGGCATCGGCGTGCAGTGGGGACAGCCCGTCCTCGACTCGCTCGGCTACGCCGCCGCCGGGCTGCTGCCCGTCACCGCCTGGCTCGTGCAGCTCTGCGTCAACCAGGAACCGCCCGCCGCCCGGACCGTCACCGCCGCGGCGGTGGGCTCGCCGAGGGCGCATCTGGCATCGCTGCTCGCCGCGCTCGGCTGTGCCGGGCTGCTGGGCGTGGCCGCCGCCCTGATCGTGCTGCTGATCAGCAAGCCGGCCAGTGCCGACAACGCGGTCCGGGTGCCGCTGCTGCCCGCCGGGATCGCCGGACTGCTCGCCGTCGCCTGCTGTGTGCTGCTGGGGGCGGTGGTCGGCGCGCTGTGCACCCGGCCGCTGCTGCACCGGCGCGGCTGGTCCGTCGCCGCCACCGTGCTCGGCGCGCTGCTGGCCCTCGTGACCGGCGGCTCGCCCGCGAACACCGCCGTGACGGGTCTGGTCACCGGGTCGCGGACGGGCACGGTGCAGGTGCCCGTCCTGCCGTTCCTCGCTGCCGCCGTGCTCGCCGCCGCGGCGGCCGCGCTCGCCTGCAAACTGTCCTCCCGGCGTGGCTGAGCAGGCTCGTACGCATGGACGAGCGCATGGATCAGCGCGGGGAAGAGACGTACTGCGGTTCATCTGCCGTGACCCCCGCAGCCACCGGTACGGAGGCCGCCGCCGGGCCTCCGTACGCCGAGTGCGTGCTCTGCCGGAAGCCGACCGAGTACCCGGAGTCGGTCAAGGGCATCACCCTCTGCCCGGTCTGCGAGTGGCAGGAGGCCCAGCGCACGGCGTGCTCGGGCTGAGGGCCGTGGCTCAGGGTGCCGTTCGCATCAGGTCGGAGACCTTCACGAAGCGGTACCCGCGCCTGCGCAGCTCCGGGACCACCCGGCGTACCGCTTCGTCGGTGACCGGTGCCGCGCTGCGGGTGCAGTGCATGACGACCAGTGAGCCCGGTTGCACCCCGTCCAGCACCTGCTCGGCCACCGCGTCCGCGTCCGTCGCGAAGGCGTCGCCGCTGACGACGTCCCACTGCACCGCCGTCACCTTCTCGGGTGCGAGCGCGCGCAGCGACGCCTCGTCGTAGCAGCCGCCGGGGAAGCGGAAGTACGGCACGGTATTGCGCACGCGGGCCTTCCGGAGCGAGGCGAAGGCCCGCGCCACCTCGGCGCGCATGCCGTCCTCCGCCACGGCCGGCAGTCCGTAGCAGGGGGACTTGAAGGCGTAGTGGCTGTACGAGTGGTTGGCGACCTCGAAGAGCGGGTCGGCGCCGATGGACCTGGCCTGCGCCGGGTACTCGTCGGCCCACCGCCCCGTCATGAACACCGTCGCGGGCACCTCCAACCGGCGCAGCAGCGCGATCAGTCCGGGATTGTCGAAATGTTCGCCGGCCGCCGCGCGCGGCCCCTCGTCGGCCGTCATGTCGGCGTCGAAGGTCAGCGCCACCACCTTCTCGCCGCCCCGCGCCCCGTGCGTGAAGACCGGCGTCATCGCGCCGGGGCCCGGCGACATGGTGGGCTGCGGCTGCTCCGTCGCGGACGACGGAGCGTGGGCCACGACGGATGGACGCCCGGTGGCCGGGGGGACGTCGGCAGGCGTGCGGCCGGGGCCCCCACAGCCGGTGAGGCTGCCGAGCACCACACCGAGAACAGCCAGGGCCGTCGGTTTCCGCGCGGAATGGGTCACCAGCGGAAAATAGCTGCTTATCTGACTAATGATTGGATATGGCGCTTCCCGTCGTCGAAGTCGCGCCTGGATTCACCCGGGCCGTCGAGTCGGCCCGGGCGAATCGATGCCGCGGCACCGCCCGGCCGGTCCGCCGCTACGCGTAGGCGCGAACGGCGACGACGTGCGCCGAAGGGGCTCCGTTGGTCGCCTCGACGACGATCCTCAGCGCCGTCGATGTCACCGGCTCGTCCAGCGTGTGCACCTGGCGGCGCCGCCGGTTGTCCGTCGTGCGGGAGACGGTCCGCCAGGTGCCGCCCGCGTCGCGCGCCTCGATGCGGTAGTCCCGCAGCAGGGTGGGCAGAGTCTCGAACGGGGTCCGGTGGTGATGCAGGTTGATCAGGTCCTCGTTGACGTCGTCGTCGGCGAGGACATCGATCCGGCTGAGCGTCACCGGCTGCGGCCAGGCCAGCTCCAGCCAGGCTCCGACGCCCTCCTGAAGGGGCTCGGAGACCCACATGTGCGGACCGGCGTACGGGCGGGCGTAGCCGTCCACGGCCTTGGCGGGGGCGTACGCGGCGGTCCCACCCGCCCGGAAGCAGTAGGCGCGGCGCAGCAGGCCGGAGTCGGTCCACTCGCGCAGTCGCTGCGGCGACTCCTGCTCCGGGCGCAGCGGGACATGGGTGAATCCGAGCACGCCCGGGGCCGGCCCGTCGGTGCTGTACAGGGCGAGGTCCTCATTGGCCCGTACGACGACGAAGGCGTTGCGGGCGCTCCCGGGCGACCACGTCAGGCCCGTCCCGATCCACTGCTTCGATCCGGCGGCGACCGGGACGGTGGCGGAGGCGACGAGGCGGCGGGGGACGTAGTTCTGTCCGAGTTCCGGGTCATGGAGCTCGACGACCAGTTCCGTGTCCCGCTCGGCGTCGACGAGCAGTTCGAGGCCGGTCAGCTCGGGGTCGACGGGGATCACGAGCCCGGCGTCGGCCGTCAGCGGCCGGCGCTCCAGAGGTGCCCCGGCACCGAGATCCGTCAGGCTGGACGAGGCCGTGACGGTGGCGCGCAGCGCCAGGTCGTCCGGGTCGGCCGAGGCCAGACCGATGACGGAGGCGTCCTCCCGCAGCAGGGTGCGCTGGAGTTCGGGCACGTCGAGTGCGCGCGGGGTGACCCCCTGGGCGGCACACAGCGCGGCGACGGTGCCCGCGGCCTGGCCGATCGTCGCGCAGGTCGCCATGACCCGGGTCGAGCCGAAGGCGACATGACTGGCGGAGATGTTGCGCCCGGCGAAGAGCAGGTTCGTCGTGTTCACCGAGTACAGGCTCCGGTAGGGGATGTGGTAGATCCCGTCCGCGTAGCGCTGCTTGGCGCCGTCCCCGTCGGCGTACATGCCCTGCGGCGGATGCAGATCGATGGACCAGCCGCCGAACGCGACCCGGTCGGCGAATTCGGTCTGCCCGAGGACGTCGCCCTGGTGGAGCACATGGTCGCCGAGGAAGCGCCGGTACTCGCGCTTCCCGGGCACCGAACCCACCCACTCCAGCGTCATGTTGGCGGCATCGAACTCACCCGAGTTCTTGATGTGGTCCCAGATGCCGTGGATGACCGCCCACAGCTCATCACGGATGGCATCGTTGTCATGGACCGTGTCCAGCTCGCCGCCGAACTCGATCCACCAGTACGCGCAGCCGTTGTCACCGGACTTGATGATGCGACGCTGCGGAATCGAGGTCTCGGCGATGTTCTTGGCGAAGGACGGGGGCACGTACTTGACCGGGTGCCCGGCGTCCTTGGTGTAGAAGAGCAGGGTCGATCCCAGCGTGATGCGGTCGGCCTCCTTCGGCGCCCACGGTTCGAGGTACTCCGCCCGCGCCTCCCGGCCGATGCGGTGCCGGGCCCCCGCCAGAGCACCGACCAGACCGTCTCCCGAACAGTCCAGGAACAGCTCGCTCTCGAAGCGGATGAGCCGCTCGGAGCCCATCATCCACCCGGTGACGGCGGTGATGTGCCGGGCGTCCTCGGGCCCCTCCGCGTCCACTTCCCGGACATCGGTGTTGAGGTAGAGCGTGATCCCTGGCTCGGCCCGGACCGCGTCCAGCACGACCATGTCCCAGTAGTACGGATTCCCGTCCGGGTTGCGGAACTGGTTCTCGACGAACAGTTCGCCCATGATGCCGCCCTCACGGGCGTTGTGGTTGTTGCCGTGGGCGGTGGCGCCGACGACCCAGACCCGGACTTCGCTGCTCGAATTCCCGCCGAGAACCGGCCGGTTGTTGATGAGCGCCACGGTACGGCCCAGCCGGGCGGCGGCTATCGCCGCGCAGACACCGGCGAGTCCGCCGCCGACGACGGTGATGTCGTGCCGTGCGGTTTCGTGCCTCATTGTTCACGTCCCATCGGGGGTTGGTTGCGAGGCTGCAGAAAGCATGCGGTGCACCGCCGAGGACGAGGTGTGTTTCCTTCCCGGCCGGTGCGCGCGGGTGCCGCGGAGGCGCGCGGAACCAGGCGGGAGCCTATCTCCATGCGCGGATTCCCGCCGCAGCTTCTGTGCCCAATGTCCGCCGGGGCGTCGGTCGTTCGGGCAGCGCACAGGGGGCGGACATCGACTGCCCGCCCCCCGGTGCCTCAGTGGGTCAGTGCGTCAGCGCCACGGCCCCGTCACCGCGAACGTCGTCCCCGGTGTGTAGCAGTTGACGTACATCGTGCCGCCGTCCGGAGAGAACGTGACCCCGGCGAACTCGCCCCACTCGGGCTTCTCCGGCGTCCCGATGTTCTGCCGGCCCCGCGCCATCGCGTAGACCTCGCCGCCCCGCGTCAGGCCGAACACATGCTGCGCGCCGTCGCCGTCCTCGCACACCATCAGCCCGCCGTCGGCGGCGAGGCAGATGTTGTCCGGGGACTCGCCCGGCAGCTGCACGTCCGTGCCGGGACCGAAGACGATCACGAGCGTGAGGCGGCGCCGCTTCGGCTCGTACCGCCACACCTGGCCGTAGTGGTCGGCGGCCGAGCCCTGCGAGCTGTGCGCGAAACTGGAGACGAAGTAGACCGAGGAACCTCCCCAGTAGCAGCCTTCCAGCTTCTGCGCGTGCGTGATGCCCTTCGGGCCGAAGTCCTGGAACCGGATCGGCGTCTCGGCCGCCAGCGGATCCGGTACCGGAACCCACTCGATGCCCTCGAAGCACGCGCCGGTCTCCTGGACCACGGAGAGGTCCGGGACGCCCGGCACGCGCATGGCCTCCAGATGGCCGCCGGCCCGCAGCGAGCCGGTACCGCCCAGCGGTTTGTTCGGCAGGAAGCGGTAGAAGAGCCCGAACGGTTTGTCGAACGCGTCCTCCGTCTCGTAGACGATCCCGTTCTTCGGGTCGATCGCGATGGCCTCGTGCTGGAAGCGGCCCATCGCGGTGAGCGGCACGGCCCCGGTGCGGTGCGGATCGGCGCCGTCCACCTCGAAGATGAAGCCGTGGTCCTTGGTGTAGCCGTTGGTGCCGGCTCTGTCCTCGGTCTCCTCGCAGGTCAGCCAGGTGTTCCACGGGGTGCGGCCACCCGCGCAGTTCACCGCCGTACCGGCGATGGCGACGCGTTCGCCGAGGACGTTGTTGCGGCCGTCCAGCTCCAGGGCCGTACAGCCGCCCCTGCCCATCGGGTCGTAGGTGAGGCCCTCGACGACCGGGACCGGGCGCTTCGCGGTGACGCGGTTCTCGTGGTTGCGGACCAGGCGGACGTGGCCGTGACGGCCCGCGAAGGCGGCCATGCCGTCGTGGTTGCCGGGGACTGGGCCCTCGCCGGAGCGGAGCTGGTCGCCCTCCCGGGACAGGACCCGGTAGCGGAAGCCCTTCGGGAGGTCGAGCAGGCCGTCGGGGTCGGGCACCAGCGGGCCGTACCCGCTGTGTCCCCGGGCGGCCGCGGTGCCCGCGAAGAGTTCGGAGAACGCTCCGGTGAAGGCGATGGAGGCGACGGCCGCGCCGCTGCCGGCCAGGACCTGGCGGCGGGTGGCGCTCAGCCGTGACGTTTCCGCGGTCAGTCGTGACGTTTCTGATGACATGGGGCAACTCCCTGCTGGCGGACAGGAGAAGTGACCCGCATGTGTGTACCACGCGTATCGCCGCGCGGGAACCACGCGGGTCACTGAGCCCCAGGGTCTTTCGTTTGGATTAGGCCGGACCCCGCGTGGATTGGGCCGGACCCCGCGAGCCCGGCGTGATCCAAACGAAAAGACCCTGGGTGCGTCCCGGGCCGGGAGTGGCCCCCCGTGGTCAGACCAGCGAGGCGGAGAGCGTGATCGTCGTGCCGGTCAGCGCCTGGCTGACCGGGCAGTTCGCCTTGGCGTCCTCGGCGGCCTTGATGAAGTCCGCCTCGTCGATCCCGGGCACCTGGCCCTGGACGGTGAGGTGGATACCGGTGATGCCGGTGCCGGGCTGGAGGGTGACGTCGGCCGTGGTGGTCAGCTGGGTCGACGGGGTGCCGGCCGAGGCCAGACCGTGGGCCAGCGCCATCGAGAAGCAGCTGGAGTGGGCCGCCGCGATGAGCTCCTCGGGAGAGGTCTTGCCGTTCGCCTTCTCCGCGCGGGACGGCCAGGAGACGTCGAATTCGCCGACGCCGGAGGAGTCGAGGGTGACGACACCCTTGCCCTCGATCAGATTGCCTTCCCAGACCGTGTGGGCCTGGCGCGTGGTAGCCATGCTGGATCCCTTCAAGCGGTGTGCGCGGTCGGTACGGGAGTCCTGGGGCGCCCAGGGGCCCCGAGGAGTGGTACGTCCCCGAACCTACTGCGCCACCAGCCCCTTCGCGTCGCGCGCCAGTGCCGTCAGCCGGGAGATCGCCCGGAAGTACTTCTTCCGGTATCCGCCGTTCAGCATCTCCTCGCTGAACAGCCGGTCGAACGGCAGCCCGGAGGCGAGCACCGGGACCTCCCGGTCGTACAGCCGGTCGGCGAGGACGACGAGCCGCAGCGCGGTCGACTGGTCGGGGACCGGCTGGACCTCGGTGAGGCAGACCGCCCGCAGGCCGTCCGTCAGCGCGCCGTAGCGGCTCGGATGGACCCGGGCGAGATGGTCGAGCAGCGAGGGGAAGTCGTCCAGGCTGGCGCCCTCGGTGGCGTACGCGGCCTTGGTGACCTGCTCGTCGGAGTACGGCGCGGGGGCCTCGGGCAGCCCGCGGTGGCGGTAGTCCTCGCCGTCGATCCGCAACGGGCGGAAGTGCGAGGACAGCCCCTGGATCTCCCGCAGGAAGTCGGCCGCGGCGAACCGGCCCTCGCCGAGCCTGCCGGGCAGCGTGTTGGAGGTGGCGGCGAGTGCGACCCCCGCCTCGACCAGCCTGCTCAGCAGCGACGACACCAGCACGGTGTCGCCCGGGTCGTCCAGCTCGAATTCGTCGATGCACAGCAGTCGGTGCCTGCTCAGCGTCTGCACAGTCTGCTGGAAGCCCAGCGCGCCGACCAGGTTCGTCAGCTCGACGAAGGTGCCGAACGCCTTCAGCGAGGGGGCGGCGGGGGTGGCGTGCCAGAGGGAGGCCAGCAGATGGGTCTTGCCGACGCCGTAGCCGCCGTCGAGGTAGACCCCGAGGGGCGCCGAGGGAGCCGCGGGCTTCTTGCTGAACCGCCCGCCCGTCGCCCGCCACCACCCCTCAAAGGATGCGCTCCGCGATCTTCCGGCTTTACCCGAACCGCTGGCGTGCGCACCACCGAGCCCGGCCGCGAAGTCGCTCAGGACCCTGACCGCCTCCGTCTGGCTCGGTTGGTTGGGGTCCGGGACATACGTATCGAAACGTACGGAGTCGAAGCGCGGCGGCGGCACCATCTCGGCGACCAGCCGGTCGGCGGGTACGAGGGGCTGGAGCGCGCAGAGGGACAGGGGGGCCGTTTCGGCTATGGGGCTCTGCCCCGGCAGGGCTGTGGAGGACGACACAACTCTCAACCTTAAGCGCCGTGCCAGACTGCAGAGCATGCGACGCCTCTTCCCTGTGACCGACCTGACACCGGCCGACGACGAGGGGGAGTGGAGTCTGGACGCCCTGGCCGACGCCTATGCCTACCCCGAACAGGACGGCCCCTGGCTGCGCGCCAACATGGTTTCGACGCTCGACGGGGCCGCCCAGCACGACGGCCGCTCGCAGCCGATCTCCTGCGAGAGCGACATGCGGATCTTCGGCACCCTGCGCGGGCTGGCCGATGTGGTCCTGGCCGGGGCGGAGACGGTACGCCTGGAGGGCTACCGCCCCGCCAGGGCGCGTGAGGCCTTCGCCGCCCGCCGGGCCGCGGCCGGGCAGGGTCCCGCACCCGCGATCGCCGTGGTGAGCGGCAGTCTGGACCTCGACTTCTCGTTGCCGCTGTTCACCGAGCCGCTCGTCCCGACCCTGGTACTGACCGGCGCCGGAGCCCCGCCGGGCCGGATCGAGGAGGCGCGCCGGGCCGGCGCCGAGGTGGTGATCGCGGGGGACGGCTCCCGGGTGGACCCGGCCAGGGCCGTACGGGAGCTGGCGGACCGCGGGCTCAAGCGGCTGCTGACCGAGGGCGGCCCCAGGATGCTGGGCCAGTTCGTGGCGGCCGGGGTGCTGGACGAGCTCTGTCTGACCCTCTCGCCGATGCTGACCGCCGGAGACGCGCAGCGGATCGCGGGCGGTCCCTCGGTGGCCGTGCCGGAACGATTCGCCCTGGCGTCGATGCTGGAAGAGGCCGGGTTCCTCTTCACTCGGTACCGTCGGATCTGACAATCGGCGGAATTTGTCGTTCCGGTTAGCCCCCGGCGGGCACAATTACTCTCGCAGACCCCGTGCGAGCACGGGGAAGGATGGTTTCAGCAGTGGCCGGCGACGGTCACTGAAGCAGAAGGGCGCCCGTGGTGTTCACCAGCGTTTTGATGATCGAGAAGCCCCTCACCTCCGAGGACGTCGAGTTCGTCACCACCCTGCACGGGGAGGAGCAGATCTCCTTCGTCGTGCTCATGCAGCCGCGCGGTGACCAGGCCGATGTGCTGCTGCGGGCGATCGACGACCTGGCGATGGGCGAACTGAAGGAAGCCGCCCGGGAGGGTGAGGAACCGGAGGGCGAGAACGCCAGACAGCCCGCCGAACTGGCGCTCGAAGTATCACTGGAGGCCCTGCGGCAGGCAGGCTCCGAAGCGGTCGGACAGGTGATCGAGGACCACCCGCTGGACAAACTGAAGTCCGTGGTCGACGACGCGGAGGCGGACGAGGTCATCGTGCTGACCGCGCCGCACTACGTCGAGGAGTTCTTCCACCGGGACTGGGCGTCCAGGGCTCGTCACAAGGTCGGCGTACCGGTGCTCAAGCTCTTCGCGCACAGCGAATAGGCTGGGCGGGCACCTCGTACCGACTCGGGTACTCGCATCGACCTCTGGGAGACACACGCATGGCACCCGGTATTCCTGCCGCCATGGAACGGCCGCACTTCATCGGCATCGGCGGCGCCGGAATGTCGGGCATCGCGAAGATCCTCGCCCAGCGCGGTGCCAAGGTCGCGGGCAGCGACGCCAAGGAGTCGGGTACCGCCGAGGCGCTGCGGGCGCTGGGGGCGACCGTCCACATCGGGCACGCCGCCGGACATCTGGCGGACGACGCCTCGTGCGTGGTCGTCTCCAGCGCCATCCGCACCGACAACCCGGAGCTGCTGCGCGCCGCCGAGCTGTCGGTCCCCGTCGTGCACCGCTCCGACGCGCTCGCCTCGCTCATGGGCGGCCTGCGCGCCATCGCGGTGGCCGGTACCCACGGCAAGACGACCACCACCTCGATGCTGGCCGTCGCCCTGACCGAGCTGAACGTCGACCCCTCGTACGCCATCGGCGGCGACCTCGCGGGCCCCGGCACCAACGCCGCGCACGGCGAGGGCGCGATCTTCGTCGCCGAGGCGGACGAGAGCGACCGCAGCTTCCAGAAGTACGACCCCGAGGTCGCGATCGTCCTCAACGTCGAGCTGGACCACCACGCGAACTACGCCTCGATGGACGAGATCTACGAGTCGTTCGAGGCGTTCGCCGGCAAGATCGTCCCCGGCGGCACCCTGGTGATCGCCGCCGACCAGGCCGGCGCCGTCGAGCTGACGGAGCGGGTCCGGGCCCTTCCCTCGCTGAACGTCGTCACCTACGGCGAGTCCGAGGCCGCCGACGTACGCGTCCACAAGATCACCCCGCGCGGACTGACCAGCGAGGTCACGGTCGTCCTGAACGGGAAGTACCTCACGTTCACGGTCTCCGTGCCCGGCCGCCACTACGCCCTCAACGCCGTCGCGGCCCTCGCCGCCGGGGTCGCCCTCGGTGTCCCGGCCCACAACCTGGCCTCGGCCCTCGGTAAGTACACCGGGGTCAAGCGCCGCCTCCAGCTCAAGGGCGAGGCGGCGGGGGTGCAGGTCATCGACTCGTACGCACACCACCCCACCGAGATGACCGCGGACCTCGAAGCGATGCGCGGCGCCGCCTCCGACGCCCGCCTGCTGGTCGTCTTCCAGCCCCACCTCTTCTCCCGCACCCAGGAGCTCGGCACCGAGATGGGCCAGGCCCTCGCGCTGGCCGACGCCTCCGTGGTGCTGGACATCTACCCGGCCCGCGAGGACCCGATCCCCGGCATCACCAGCGACCTGATCATCGACGCCGCGAGGGCCGCGGGTGCCGACGTCACCGCCGTCCACGACAAGGCGGCGGTCCCCGGGGCCATCGCGGGAATGGCGAAGCCCGGCGACCTCGTTCTCACCATGGGAGCGGGCGACGTCACGGACCTCGGCCCGCAGATCCTGGACCACCTGTCGAGCTGAGGGAGCGACGTGTCGTACGACATCGAGAAGCCGGACGAGCAGTGGCGGGCGGAGCTGACCCCGGCCGAGTACGCGGTCCTGCGCCAGGCCGGCACCGAACCCGCCTTCGTCGGCGAATACACCGACACGAAGACCACGGGCGTCTACTCCTGCCGCGCCTGCGGCGCCGACCTGTTCCGCTCGGACACCAAGTTCGAGTCGCACTGCGGCTGGCCGTCCTTCTACGACCCGAAGGACACGGACGCGGTCGAACTGATCCAGGACCGCAGCCACGGCATGGTCCGCACCGAGGTCCGCTGCGCACGCTGCGGATCGCACCTCGGCCATGTCTTCGAGGGCGAGGGTTATCCGACCCCGACGGACCAGCGGTACTGCATCAACTCGATCTCGCTGCGCCTGGTTCCGGACGAGGACTGAGACCGGCCGGTGCGGCGGGTGTCACGGACACGGTCCGGGGCACCCGCCGCACCGTGCGGTCTCAGAGCACGTCCCTGCGCATCGGCACCAGGACCGCGACGGACGCCGCGAGCAGCGCGTAGCCGGCGAGCAGCAGTCCGCCGCCGACGGGGGAGAGCAGCGGCACCGGGCTGGTCGCCAGCTCCGCGGCCATCGTGTCCGCCACGTAGCTGAAGCCGGTCAGGGACGCCGTGGCGCCACCGGGCAGCAGCGGGTAGAGGAGCTTGACGCCCGGGATCATCATCAGCAGGAACTCGCCCGCGTACAGATAGCCGACGACGACGGCCAGTGCCGCGACCTGATGCCGGATCAGCGCCCCGGCGGCCACGCCCAGCAGGGTGTACACCGCCATCGCCGCCGCCGGCCTGAGGAGCAGTGCCAGCACCTCGCCGGTGGCCATGCCCGGGGTCACCCCGCGCGCCGCGGCACCCCCGAAGAAAGCGGCCCCGGCGGTGCCCGTGAGCACCAGCCCGTACAGCAGGCCGCCGACACCGTACGCGACGAGTTTGGCGGTGAGCACCTGCCAGCGTCGCGGGGCGTACAGAAAGGTGTACGTGGCGGTGCGGTGCCGGTACTCACCCGTCATCGCCAGGGTGCCGAGCGAGGCCGGCAGGAACACCGTGAAGCTCAGCATGCCGAGGACGGAGCGGACACCGGCCTCGGTGTCCAGGCCGGGCGCCGGCGGATCGAAGTTCTCCGGACCGACCAGTGTCATCACCCCCACCATGCCGCCGCCCAGGACAACGGCCGCGAGCAGGGCCCACAGCCAGAGCCGGGTGGCGGCCAGCCGCCGGAACTCCGCCTTGATCAGTGCGTTCATCGCCGGTCCGCCTTCTCGTTCGCCCCTACCGGCAGCCGGTCGTGACCGGCCGGTCCGTCGTCTCCCGCCAGCCGGAGGAACAGCTGTTCCAGGCTGGTCCCGGCGGTCAGCCCGTGCACCCGCAGCCGCTCGGCGGCGGCCAGATCGGCGACGGCGGAGTCCGTCATCCCGTACACGCGCAGCGTGCCGTCCGGCATGAGGTCCACCCGGTCGGCAGCCCCGCCCCGCGCGGTGCCGCGCAGCAGCGCGGAGCGCAGCGCCGCCGCGTCCGGGGAGCGGACCAGCACCGTGCTCGGCGACGACCGCTCGATCTCCTCCAACGGTCCGGCCGCCACCAGCCGGCCCCTGCGGATCACGACGACGTCGTCGACGATCTGCTGCACCTCGCTGAGCACATGGCTGGACACCAGCACCGTGCGTCCCTCGGCCGCCAGCTCCCGCAGCAGGCCGCGCAGCCAGGCGATGCCCTCCGGGTCGAGCCCGTTGCCCGGCTCGTCCAGCAGCAGCACCCGCGGGTCGCCCAGCAGGGCGGTGGCCAGACCGAGCCGTTGCCGCATGCCGGTGGAGAAGGTGCGGGTACGACGGTCCGCCGCCTGTGCCAGTCCCAGTTGGGTCAGCAGGCGGTCGACCCGGGCGGCCGGGTGGCCGCCCATGGTGCGGTAGATGTGCAGATGGTCCCGTGCCGAGTGGCCGGGGTGGACCGCGGAGGCGTCGAGTACGGCGCCCACGGTGGCGGAGGGCCTGGACAGCTCCGCGTACCGTTTGCCGCCGATGGTGGCGGTGCCCGCGGTGGGAGCCACCAGGCCGAGGATCATCCGCATCGTCGTGGTCTTGCCCGCGCCGTTGGGGCCGAGGAAGCCCGTCACGACGCCCGGCCGCACGGTGAAGCTCAGGTCGTCGACGGCGTGTACGGCTCCGAACCGCTTGGTCAGTCCGCTGACTTCGATGTGCGGACCCTGCGGCCGGCCGCTCATCGGTTGCTTCCCACCCGCTGCTCGATGAGCCGGGCCGACTGCTGCGGGTCGTCGAGCGAGAGGACCAGCTCGTCGAAGTCGCCGCCGGCGGCGGCGCGGTCCAGCTCCACACGCAGTCCCGGCCTGCCCCGGTAGGCGGCCACGAGCTGACGGGGGCCCACGATCAGCCCCCAGGTGCCGATCTTGGCCACTCCGGAGGCGTGCAGGCCCTTGCGGACGCCGTGGGCGGCGCGCAGCGGGTGGTCGACGACGGTCACCCGGCGGACCGCGGTGAGCGGGACGGTCAGGGAACCGCGCCGGGTCCATATGCGCTCGCGGCCGCTGAACTCGATGGTGAGGCCGGTGTCGGAGATGTTCATCAGTGCCATGGGGATTCCCCCTCCGTCGGGGGCCCGGGGGCCCCTGGGCAGTCGCGCGGTGTCGCCGCGTTGCCGAACTGCCGTGAGCGTCTGTTCTATTAGATGTATAGCAGATAGAGTTGGGGCGTGTATCTAGTGCTCGACCTCGACAGCGAGGTGTCGATCTATCAGCAGATCCGGGACCGGGTGGTGGAGGCCATCGCGGAAGGGGCGTTGGCGCCCGGTGCCGGACTTCCGTCCACCAGGCAGCTGGCCGTCGACCTGGCGATCAACTTCCACACCGTCAACAAGGCCTATGACCTGCTGCGACGCGAAGGGATCATCCGCATCAACCGCAAGAGCGGTGCGGCGGTCCGCTCGGACGTCAAGCAGCCCTCGGACGAACTCCGGGCCGGTGTCGACTGGGAGGCGCGCATGCGCACCCTCCTCGCCGAACTGGATGTCCGCGGGATCGCGAAGGAGGAGGTGATGACCCATGTCGCGACGGTTCTGGACGGCTTCCCCGGGAGGGAGGACGACAAGACCTGACCCGAAGGGCCGGAGAGGAGACCCGAGGCCGGGAGGCCGCCGCGACCGGCGCCGCGGCGCCGGGTCCTCCGAAGAACGGTTCGCGGAACACGAACCCGAACCGCCGTGCCGGGTGCCGGTGCGGCGCCCCGCCCGGCCGGGATCAGCGACAGGACCGGCACGGCGCCCCGCCCGGCCCGGATCAGAGACAAGAACGGACAGGTGAACACCTTGCTGCTCGACGCAGCTCTCAATTTCGGCATGCTCGCGGTGCTGGGCGCCGTCCTGTACGCCGCCCCCAGCCCGCTCCTCAATCCCCCCGCCGTTCCCTTCGGCGTCCGCGTACCACCGGACAAGGCGCGGGCCACCGCCGTCGAGGAGCAACGCGACCGCTACCGCGGCGCGATGCTCGTCGCCGCGGCCGTGGTCACGGTGCTCGCCTCGGCTCTCGGCGCCGCCCTCGGCACCCTCACCGCCGGAGCCGTGGGTTCCCTGCTGCTCTGCGCCCTCGCCGCCGCCCTGTGGACGCGGGCCCACCGCGTCATCGCCCGCGCGAAGGCGGACGGCGGATGGTACGGACAGACCCGGCAGGGCGCCGTGACGGACACCTCCCTGCGCACCGACCCGGTCCGCTTCCCCTGGAACTGGACGGTCCCCGCGCTCGTCGTGATCGCCGTCAGCGTCGTCGCGGGCGTCATCGTCTACCCCGGACTGCCCGACCGCCTCGCCATGCCCCGACGCTCAGCCGGCGGCACCGTCCACGAGACCTACGCGACCAGTGTGTGGACCGCCTTCGGCCTCGTGCTCTGCCAGGTGCTCCTCACCCTCACCATGGCCGCCGTCGTCGCCGGACTGCTCCGCGCCCGCGCCGACCTCGATGTGGCCCGCCCCGTGGCCGGCGCCGCACGGTACCGCCGCTACCTGACCGCCATGGCCCGCTCCATGATGGGCATCACCGCCCTGGTGAACCTCATGCTGCTCGGGCTGTCCGCCCTGATGTGGAGCGACATCCGCTCCGCGCCCCTGACCCTGGCCGTCACCGGAGTGCCGCTCGTCGCGGTCCTCGCCGTGGTCGTCTGCCTCGTCCTGCGCGTCGGGCCCTCCGGCAGCCGGCTGCGGGAGCTCACGGACGAGGAGAGCACCGGACTCGTCCCGCGTGACGACGACCGCTTCTGGCGCGCCGCCGGCACGCTCTACGTCAATGCCGACGACCCCGCGGTCCTGGTGCCCAAACGGGTCGGCATCGGCTGGACGGTCAACCTCGGCAATGTGCGGGTCCTGATCGGCACGGCCTCGGTGCTCGCCGTCGCGGTGGCGGCGTCCGTCGTCCAGGCCGTCCGGTGACACCGGGCCGGCCGGGGCGGGAACCCGGCCCGGTGCCGGTCGTCAGTCCTCGTTCCCGTCCTCGGCGCTCTCCGGCCGCAGCAGCGGATGGGCGACACCCGGGAACACCCGGGCCCGCACGGCCGGCTGCGCGGATCCGCCGCGGACCACCGTCTCGGCGACGCCCCACGGCCGCCCGCGCAGCACCACGGTCAGGACGTACGAGGACGCACAGCCCATGCAGTCGTAGCGGTCGGCCCAGGTCTCCACGTCCGTGACACTGCCGGGGTAGCGGGCCACGTGCCGGTGGAGCGCGTGGCAGCGCTCGCACCGCTCGCCGGGCTCGCACGTGCCGCCGCACGGGCACGGGACGTCGAGCGAATCGGCGGGGTGCCAGCGCTGGGTGAGGACCGCCTCACGCGTGGCGCCCATGTCCTTCATGGCCTTCAGATTGCGGGCGGCGACGTTGTACGACTCGCCGGTCGCGGCCATCCGGTCCCGGATGACGTCCTTGCGTCCGCGGTTCGTCGTCATCTGTTCCTCCTGGGGGTGTCACGCAGCCCGCCGGGAGCACACGAGATCGATAGGCCACACGGTACCGGTCGCCCCGGACGGGCCACGACTTCCGTGTCCCGTCAGCGACGGCCGCGGCCCCGCCTACGACCGCCGCACCCGCGCCGTGAGCCTGCTGCCGAGCCGCCTGCGGAGGCCGCCCGGCCGGTTCCACGTCCGGAACGCCTCCGCCGTGCGGCTGCTGCCCGCCCGCCCGGCGGCCTCCTCCACCGCCGCGAC
>NZ_JBEXPH010000182.1:0-15800 GCF_040611955.1 Streptomyces sp. NPDC006510
CGCACCGGGTGGAGCCGAGCCAGCCGCGGGCGACCCCGGTCAGGGCGTGGCCCTCGGGGCAGGCGTCCCGCCAGGGGTCCTCCGGTTCGACGGAGAACCGGTAGGCGGCGCGCGGGACCAGCAGTCCGGCGGCCGCTCCCCAGAGTGCGGCGAGCACTGTCAGCATGGCGTCCACGGACCGACCCTAGGCGGGTGCCCGGCACGGGTCATGGGTCCTGGGGCCCACTGCGCGCCGTTCCGGACCCAGCGGCCGTCACCTGGCGCTACCTTCATGGCCATGGCTCAATGGCGCAATGGCAAGGGCACGTTGACGGTCACCGACGCACCGGGAGGGCAGGAGGAGGCGATACCGCTGCGGATCGCGGCCTCCTACCGGGCCCGGAGTCGCGGGCTGCTCGGGCAGGACGGGATCGACGGCGCCCTGCTGATCACCCCGTGCGGGAGTGTGCACAGCTTCCGGATGCGGTTCACCATCGATGTGGCGTATCTGGACCGGAAGTTCAGGGTCGTGGCGGTGCACACGATGAAGCCCGGTCGGCTGGGCATGCCCCGGCTGCGGGCCCGGCACGTGATCGAGGCGGAGGCCGGGGCGATGGAGAAGTGGGGGATCCGGCCGGGAGTCCGGGTGGCAATCGTCCAGAGCGAGGTCGACCGGAAGTGAGCGCAGCGGCCGCTGCCGATCCGCCGGAATCGGGCCACCGCGGCCGCTCCCGATACGCCTGAATCAGACCACCGCGGCCGCTCCCGATACGCCTGAATCAGACACCGCGATCGGCCCGCAGCCCTCGCTCCCCGCCAAGAATTACGGGACAGCCCTTACGGCCGCAGCTTGGTGCGGGAGCGCGGCAGGGCGGGCGCGATGGACCAGAGGACCTCGGCCTCCTCCTCGCCGGGGTTGTCCCAGGCGTGGGCGGCCCGCGCCGAGAACGTCGTCGAGTCGCCGGCCTCCAGGAACCTCGGCTCGCCGTCCACGCTCAGCCGCAGCGTGCCGCGGACCAGGTAGGCGAAGACCGTCTCGGCCTCCAGGCTGTACGCGCCGCCGGAGCCGCCGCCCGGCCGCAGGATCGTCCGCATGACCTGGACGTGTCGCTCCTCGGCGGGCGTGAGGAGGAACTCCTCGATGCCGTGCCCGCCCATCTCCAGCTTGGCGCCCAGGCCGCCCTTGACGACGTCCTGGTCCGGATAGTCGAAGAGCGTGGCGATGCCGGTGCCCAGTGCCTCGCAGATGCGGATCAGGGTCGGGACGGAGACCGAGGTCTTGCCGCGCTCGGCGAGGCTCACGAACCCCTTGGTCACGCCTGCCGCCTCGGCGACCTGAGCGAGCGTCAGCCCCTGCGCCAGGCGGAGCTCACGCAGTCGTGGACCGATCGTGGACATGTGACTGTCAGGGGCTTCGGACATGGCGGACACGCTACCTGTCGGGGACGTCACGGTCGGTGGCCGGGGGAAGGCGCAGGTCGGACGGGTCACCGGAAGGGTCTTTACCCATCGAGTTTAGTGCTGTAAAACTTGACGAAAGTTTAATGGCGCTAAACAAGACGCCCTGGCGGACCGCTGTGCCGCCCGCCGTCGGCCTCCGGCCGTGCCGCCCTCCCCCGATCGTTCCGCACCACCCGAGGAGTAAGCCGATGAGCTCCCCGTCCTTCCAAGAGAGCACCGCGCGCACCGTGCGCGGCGTCGTCCTCCGCTCCCCGGGCCAGGAGGTGACCGTCACCGACGTCACCCTGGACCCGCCCGGCCCCGGTGAGGTCGAGGTCGCCGTGGCGGCGGCCGGTGTCTGCCACTCCGACCTCCATGTCCTGCGCGGCGAGTGGGAGCACCCCACCCCGGTCGTGATGGGGCACGAGGGCTCCGGCGTGGTCACCGCGCTCGGCGCGGGCGTCACCGGGCTGGAGGTCGGCGACCATGTCGTCCTGTCCTGGGTCCCCTCCTGCGGCACCTGCCGCTTCTGCCTCGCCGGACGCCCCGCCGCGTGCAGCCTGGTCGCCGAGGTCGTCGCGCCCGGCGGGGTGCTGTACGACGGCACCAGCCGGCTCTCGGTCGACGGCGAGCGGGCCCACCACTACCTGGGCGTCTCCTCGTTCGCCGAGCGCGTCGTGGTCCCCGCCTCCGGCGCGATCAAGGTGCGCGAGGACGCGCCCCTCGACGTCATCGCCCTGGTCGGCTGCGCCATCGCCACCGGTGTCGGCGCGGTCCGCAACACGGCGGACGTCGAGGCCGGGGCCACCGTCGCCGTCATCGGCTGCGGCGGCGTGGGTCTGTCCTGCGTACAGGGCGCCCGGCTGGCGAAGGCCGGCCGCATCGTCGCCGTGGACGTCGTCCCGGAAAAGCTGGAGCTGGCCCGCCGGCTCGGCGCGACGGACGCGGTCGACGCCCGTGCCGGCGATGTCGTCGAGGCCCTGCGCGCCCTGGTCCCGGAGGGCCTGGACTACGTGTTCGACGCCATCGGCAAGATCGAGACCACCGAGCAGTCCATCGCGGCCCTCGGCCAGGGCGGCGCCGCCGTCATCGTCGGCCTCCCGCCGACCGGCCGCACCGCACGCTTCGACCCGCTCGCCCTCGCCGAGGCCGACCAGCGCATCCTCGGCTCCAACTACGGCTCGGTCGACGCCGGCCGGGACATCCCGGCGCTGGTCGACCTCGTGGTGTCGGGCGAGCTCGACGTGGAATCGATGATCTCGGCACGGCGTTCGCTGGACGAGGCGGGCGACGCGCTGACCGACCTCGCCGCCGGCCACGCCCTGCGCCAGCTGCTGATGATGGAGGACCGGACATGAGCACCGCCGGAAAGCAGACCACCGCAGGAAAGCCGGCCGACGGCCTGGCCCACCGCTCCGTCTCCACCTTCGAGGTCGGCGCGCAGAGCGTCGCGAACGTCGCGCCCAGCGCGGTCATCGCGTTCGCCCCCGCCAGCATGGCGGCGTCCGCGGGCAACGGCGCCTGGTTCTCGTTCTTCCTGGCCATGGCCGCCGTACTCGCCATCGCGTACTGCATCTGCGTCTTCGCCCGCAGGCGCGCCGGGGTCGGTTCGCTGTACGCCTTCTCCCGGCTCTCGCTCGGGGCGCCCGGCTCGTTCGTGACCGGCTGGGCGCTGCTCATCGGGGCGGTGTGCATCGGTTCGGGTTCGCTCGCCGGTGCCGGCTACTACACGGCGCGCGCCCTCGACCAGATCGGCATCGGGCTCTTCACCGGCATCCCCGGCCAGATCCTGCTCGACGTACTGCTGGCCGCCGTCGCGATCCGGCTGACCATCGCCAGTGTGCGGACGGCGGCACGGGTCGCCTCGGTGCTGGAGGTCGTGTCGATCGTCCTCATCGTCGTGGTGCTGGTCCCGGCCTTCTTCAAGAGCGGGAACATCATCGACACCGAGCAGCTGAGCCTCAGCGGTTCCACCCTCGACGGTGTCGTCTTCGCCGTGGTGCTGGGCGTGCTCGGCTTCGTCGGGTTCGAGGGCGCCGCGTCGCTGGGCGCCGAGGCCACCGACCCGTACCGGGCGATTCCCCGCTCGGTGATGGGCAGTGCGGTGCTGGCCGGTGTGCTGTACATGTTCGCCACCTACGCACAGGTCGCCGGGTTCGGCGGGGCGGACGCCCTGGCGAAGAGCACCGACCCGATGGACGAACTGGCGGAGCTGTCCGGCCTCGGCTTCCTCAAGTTCTTCCTGCACGCGGGCTTCGCGGCATCGTTCGTGGCCGTGGTGATGGCCTGCATCACCGTCGCCGCCCGGCTGCTGTTCGGCATGGCGAAGGAGGGTGTGATGCCGGCCCGGCTCGGTGTCGCCCACCCCCACCACCGGACCCCGTCCGCGGCCATCTGGGCCGTCGCCCCGTTCGTCGCCCTTCCCGCGGTGCTCGTGGTCGGCGCCGGAACCGAACCGCTGAACGCGACGACGTACATCGACACCATCGGTGTCTTCGGCTACATGCTCAGCTACACCCTGGTCTGTCTGGCCGCGCCGCTGTTCGTACGCCGGATCGGGGCCCGCGGCCTGCTGCTCACCTGGGGCCTGGGGCTGATCGGCGCCGCCGCGATGGTCTACGTCTTCTACCGCAACCTGTGGCCCGCTCCGGCCTGGCCGCTGAACGTGCTGCCGTACGTGTTCGTCGGCGCGCTGGTCGTCGGCATCGTCGGCTTCGCCGTCCTGCGCGTCCGCAGGCCGGAAGTCGCCGAACGCGCGGGAACGTTCGCGGACGACCTGGACTGACCCGCCCGCATCCCACGCTCTCCTTCCCCCCTTCCCTCTCCTCCCCCGATGCCCCGCCCCTCCGCACCTCGCGGCGGGGCGGGGCATCCCCCGTTGGGCCCGACTTTGGGGCCAAGGGCCCAGGTCACCCGGCTCGTACGCACGTACGCTCACGCTCGGCCCGAATGCGGAACCGCGGGCACAGGCATGGCAAGTGGGCGTCGGAGAGGAAGAACCGTGACTGGTGGCGGGGGCTGGGGAAGCGGAAGCGCGGGCCACATACCACCGCGGAACGGGGGTGGTGGCTCCGGTGCGAACGGTGGCGTGTTCTTCGCGCTGACCCGCAGTTGGGCCGCCGGCGCCCTGGTCTACATCGCCGCCGGGTATCTGGTGTCGCGCGGACTGGTCGAGCTGCTGGCCACCGACGAGCGGCTGACGAGCTTCGGCTGGCGCCTGGCCCTGCTACACGTCCCCAACGTCATCACGACCGTCCTCACGGTCCTGGCCTCCGCCCGCGTACTGCCGGACGAACACCGCGAATCCCGGCTGCTGACGCTCCTCGCCGCGCTCACCGTGCCGCTGGCCGCGCTCGTCTACGGGCTCGCCGTGTCCTGGCATCTCGTGGACGTCGAGGGCACGTTGATGCCGGTCGTCTCGCTGGCGACCGGCGCGGCGGCGGGGCTGGCCGTCGACCGGCTCCTGGACGACCGCGCGGACGAGCCGGAGCCCGCCCCGTACCGCCCGTACTCCTGGCGGGACGGCGGCGCCACGGCCATGGAGTACCTCGGGGTGGTCGTCCTCGTCGTCACGCTGATCGGCGCTATGGCCATGGCGGGTGTCGGCGGGCAGATCGGCGAGCGCATCCGCTGCGCGATCAGCTCGATGGGCGGCGGCGGTGGCGGCTGCACCACGGGCGGCGGCGACACCACCGCGAAGCCGAAGACGGACGCCGACTACGAGCCCAAGATGTGCCAGGTCTCCAGCATCTCCGACACCGTCGGCGACAAGGTCAAGATCGGCTGGTTCGAGTGGGGCAACGAGTACGGCTTCCAGCAGAAGGTCAGCCAGGCCAAGACCGATGTGAACGAGGACGGCAAGGTCGACGAGAACGACAAGCTGGTCTACATGACGTTCACGGACGCCGCCTCGGCCGGCGCCACCGCCAGCACCCCCGGCGTCAAGCTCGGCAAGCTGGGCAAGGCCGATGTGGACGTCGGCGGCGGCATCAAGATCACCAACGGTGACACCTGGGTCTTCAAGAGCGAGGAAGAAGCCAAGAAGATGCGGGACGACATCGAAGAAATGAAGATGTGGGAGACCTCCACCAAGTACAGCGGCGGCTACGGCGGCGGCTGGTACTCCGGGATGAAGTGGGCCGACAAGAAGAAGGACGTCGAGAGCAAGATCGGGGACAAGAAGATCTCCTACTCGACCATCGGTCTCAACGTCTACGCGGACGGCGGACTCTCCATCAGCGCGGGCGACGAGGCCAAGCTCGGCGCGAAGCTCGGCGGCAAGGCGAAGTTCTCCCCCGAGGTGACCATCACCAAGGACGACGTCAACGGCAACGAGTCGTACACGTACACCGCCAAGCTCGATCTGGAGGGCAAGGTCGGCGGATCGGCCGGTCCGCTGGGCGGCACGGCCTCCGCGAAGGACAGCCGGACCGGGGCGGTCACCGTCACCCGCGACCAGAAGACCGGGAAGATCGTCCGCATCGACATGACCCAGACCGTCGAGAACGGCTCGACGTCCGACAAGGGCGACATCAGCGGCGACAACGGCGAGAAGGGCAAGGACAAGCGGGGCGGCAAGGTCAGCGGCACCGACTCCTCCGGCGACACCGGCATCGAGGTCGTGACGAACTCGATCGTCTTCGGCAAGGACACCGACAAGGCCACCGAGGACAAGCGGGCCATCGCCGAGCAGTGGCTGGACGGCTCCGGCAACAACACCGCCCCGTTCGAGTACATGTTCGGCGATCGTTCCCTGGAGCAGAAGCCCACCGGAACCGATCCCTTCGACCAGCTGATGTACCAGGACGGCCTGTCGAGCAAGATGAAGTACAACGGTCAGACGGACGCCCAGGAGTTCGGCTTCGAGGTCTCGCTCGGCATGAGTCTGGGATTCTCCATCTCCGACGAGCACAAGAAGGAGACACTGACGGACGCGGAGTTCCTCGGGGCTCCGCAGGGCGACAAGCGCTCGTACCTTCCGTACAGCTACTGCGCGAAGTAGCCGTACGGGAAGCACCGACCACGCACGACGAAGAGGCGACAGGCGATGACGACGAAGAAGATGTACCGGGCGATCGGCGCAACTGCTGCCGCCGCCATCGGCCTCGCCCTGCTCACCGGCTGCGGCGGGGAGACCGCCGCGCTCCCGGAGGGCTGGGACAAGCTCGACACCAAGAGCCTCTCCGTCGGCTACCCCGGGGACAAGGGCTACAAGGAGCAGCCCGCCGCCGACCGGGCCGAGGCCAACGCGGCGGTCGCGCTCAAGGAGGAGGGCGGGCTGCGCACCGGCATGGTCTCCGTGCAGCTCGACTTCGCCACGGGCGTGGACAGCGCCGCCGAGGCGGCGTCCGCGGCCGGCGCCGGCATCGGTCTCGGGGCGACCCGCAAGGCGACCGAGGAGGTGCGGCTCGCAGGTGCGGAGGGCGCCCGTGACGCGCGCCGGATCGACTACGAGTTCACCTCGTCCGGCGAGGAGCGGACGCCGGCGCCGGGCACCCGGATGACGGGGGTCGTGGTGGCGGGCGTCGATTCGAAGGACGTGCCGTTCGCGGTCCGGATCAATGCGGTGAAGGGCTCGCTGAGCCCGAAGGACCTCGACGCGTTCGTCGACTCGATCACGGTCAAGTAGCGGATCGGGAGCGCTCGTCCATGCAGATCCTGCCCGGCGGCACGGCCACGTTCCTGCTGCTGTTCGGCCTGCTCCTCGGCGCGTTCGCGATCCGTTCGGCGCTGCGGCTGAACCGGGTGCTGCGGCTGGTGCGGCACGGCGAACGCGCCGAGGGGCGGTGCGCGGACCGCCGGACGGTCGACCGGGGGCCGGGCATGGAGCGGAGTTACGCCACCGAGTACGTCTTCGCGTTCCGTACCCGCGACGGCCGCGACATCGAGTTCACCGACCGTGCCCCGGGCCCGTTCGGCTTCGAGGTCGGGGCGTTGGTCCGGGTCAGCTACGACCCGGCCGACCCGGCGAAGAACGCCACGGTGGCCGGGCCGGGGGCGTGGGGGCCGGTGGCGATGCCCGCGCTGTTCGCGTTGGTGCTCGGGGTGTTCGCGGTGGGGCTGCTGCTGGGGTTCGTGGCGATGCGGGGATGGCTCTGAGTGCTGCCCGCGTGCGCCGGGGCGGCGAGGTCAGAACCTGTCGCGGTCGAAGGGCTCCGGGAGCTTGTCCAGCGCCCCGGACGCCCGCAGTCGCGTGTTCGCCTCGATGATCGTCTCGATGGACGGGGACTCCACACCGCCACGGGTGAGGTCGATGGCCAGTCCGCCGTGTGCGGTGCGGACGTACGTTCCGGGCAGATCACCGGGGGCGAGGGCGGCACGGCCGGCGGAGAGGAAGACCGCACGGCCGCAGCGGGGGTCGCTGTTCGCCAGGTCGAACCGCTCGGCCACCGCCCGGTACTGGGGCTTGCTGTACACCTGCCCGGCGTCGATCTCCCAGCTCTCCGCGAGGACGCGCAGGATCTCCGGAGCGCGCCGGATCACTTCTGCGGATTCGTCCACCTCGCGCGACCGGAGGACGAGGGAGACGGAATTCGGCGCGTAGAGCGATGTGCTGCCCGCGTGAATCGCTGAGGACACATTCGCCGCTCCGGGATTCTGCGCCCACAGCGACGACGTGTAACCCACCACGTCGAGGTCGGGACCCGTGTTCTTCCGTTCGATGTACTCCACCAGCGTGGGAACCGAGGGCTCCAGCAAGGGATCGGACGCGAGACCGTCCGCGGCCTCGTGCCATACGTCGAAGGTCGGGCCATCGATGTCCTTGAGCGCGGTGAGTGTGCCGGCCCAGCGCTCGGCGATGCTCCGCACGGTTTCCCCGCGAAGGCCCCAGAGACCATTGACGACGACGTACAGCACGACACGCTCTCCTCGGAGTTCCGGTTCTGCGTTCCGCTGCCCGCCCGGCGTTCAGCCGACCACATCATCAGGGGTGTTGATCACCTTAACGTTGATGCCCCGCTCCTCGAACATCTCTCGCGCCGCTTCGGCGACGTTCGGGTCGGAGAGGTGCCACTCGACCGGATTGCCGCGCGCCGCGTCGATCTGCCGGGTCGCCTGGTCTGCCCACCGGTCGGCGATCTTCGGGGTGAGCGTTCCGGTGTCGGCGTTGTAGAAGTCCGGGCCCGTGTACCCGTACTTCGCCTCCAGGTAGGTGCCCCGCGAGGCGTCCCAGCCGTCGAAGTCGACCGGCTTGCCCGTGAGCTTGTCCAGCGGCACCTGGTACTCCTTGCCGCGGCCCACCTTGGAGATCTGCTCCTGGTAGCGGGCACCCATCTCGGTCGCGTAGCTCCAGACGCCCGGCTTGATCTCCTGCCAGTTGCCCTCGCCGCCGTCCTTCGCCCCGGTCTGCGGATCCTTGAGGTCCTTGTACCAGGCCGGCTTCGGTTCGTTCTGGGCGGCTTCCAGGTTCTTCTTGCGCTTGGCCGCGGCGGCGGCCTTCTTCGCCTCGTCGGCCAGTCTCTGGGCCTCGTCGGCGGCGGCCTTCTTCTCCGGGTCGACCTCGTCGCACTTCCCGGCGAGGAATCCGACGGGTACGGAGGTGGGTGGCGCGGCGATGACGCCGGTGCCCGAGCCGGGCAGTCCGATGCCCGCGCCGCTGCCGTACGGGACCCGGACGCGACCGCCCATCCCGACGGTGCAGCCCTTGAGACCGGCCTCCTCGGCGGCGTCGTCGGCGTGCTTCTGCGCTTCCTGCGCGGCCCTCTCCGCGCCGTCGACATCGCCCGCCTTGGCGGCCTTCTTCGCCTTGTTCGCGGCATCCGAAGCCTTCTCGGCGACCTCGCCCAGCTTGCCGAGTTTCCCGAGCTTGCCCAGCTTTCCGAACTTGCCGACGAGCTTGGCCTCGCCGTAACCCGGGATGAACAGCGAGCCGATGTTCCAGAGACCGGTGCCGATCGCCTGGCCCTCGTTGCCCTCCTTCCACATGTCACGGACTTCGTCGCCGATGAACATGTCGTCGAGGACCTTGAGGCCGGTGCCGCCGGACGCCTTCGTCCAGTCCCAGACCGCGCCGAGGTAGTCGCCGTCGGACCACTTGTCCCCGGCGCCCTTGGAGTCCTGGCTCCACTTGTCGCCGAGGCTCTTGCCGTAGTCCATCAGGCCGTTCCACGCCTCGACGGGGTGGAAGATCGTGCCGATCGTGCCGGTGATGTCGCCCCACAGCCCGTCGCCGATCAGGCCCTTGAAGAAGCCGCCGGTCTGGTGCGCGGCGCAGGAGAAGAACGCGCCGACGCCCGAGGTGCAGCTCTCGCCGGGCTTCTCCTCGTCGCCGTTGCCGGTGTCGTCCTGGTCGTCGCCGCCGTCCGGCTCCCCGGAGGTGTCCACGTCGTCGCCACCGTCGTCGACCTGGATGGCGGTGTCACCCCCGCTGGAGCTTCCGGAGCCGCCGGAGCTGCCGTTGCCGCCCGAGCCCGATCCCGCGCCGCCCGATGCGCCGGTTCCGCCGGCCGTGTCGGTCCCACCGGCCGCGTTGGAGCCCCCGGCCACGTCCGAACCGCCGGAACCGGAACCTGCCGGGCCCGATCCGCCGGAGTCCGTTCCGCCCGTGGCCACCGATCCGCCGGAGTCCGTACCACCGGAAGCGTCCGTACCGCCGGAGTTCTTGCCGGGCCCCGCCTCCACATCGCTGCCGGGCGCGGGGCAGGCGCTCCCGGTGAGCCGGCAGATCGCGTCCTGCATCCCACCGGTCAGCTGGGCGGCGATACCCGTGACGACGAGTCCGCCGATGAGGGCCACGACCACCAGGACCATGCCCAGGTATTCCATCGCGGTCTGACCGGCGTCGTCCCGGCGCCACCTGATCATGCGCACGATGCTGAACCGCCGGTGCGGCGCCCGCTGTTCGAGGGGCAGATCGAACCATTCGCGCGCGCTCGGCCGGAACAGCAGGACGACGACGGCGACCGGCATCACCAGCTGTGTGACGCCGCGCCCACCGCCGTCCCCGCCTAGGTTCGCCAGTGCGCCGAAGGTGAGCCAGACGTGTACGGCCAGCAGCCCGCGCCAGATCCAGACGCCGCCGGTGCGCGCGTACAGCGAGAGCACGAACGCGGCCACACTCGGCAGCGCCGCGTACAGCAGCAGCCCGAACAGCTGGCCGTCGACCTCGTTGACCGCCGACGCCACCGTCAGCACACCGATGCCACCCAGAACGGCGGCCGCGAAGAGGAGCCGTACGAGGATCAGCACCGCCTGCAACGGACGCGGCAGCGACTGCCTGCCGCCCTGCTGGTGCACGGCGACACCGCCGGCACCACCCCCACCGGCACCACTCGAAACCGCAAATCCGCCTGTGCCAGACACGACGAGACCCCCAGTCTCCGGTGTACAGCCATGGCTCAGCAACTCCACACATCCGACCACACCGGCGCCCTTCGGGGCATGGGCCTCAGGACCCAATACAGGGCTCAAGGTTGCCGATTTCGGCGGAAGACACGGAGCGGAACAGCCGAACACCGCTACAGCGGACCCGCCGCTACCGGACGGGGACCTCGCTCCCGAACAGCATCCAGGGCGACTGGTCGTACGAGGTCACCCCCGCCAACTGCGGCTGCATCGCGGCGATCTCGTGCCGCACGGCCAGCGTGTCCGGCCAACTGTCGAAGAACGTCGTCCCGTTGACGACGACACCGCTCCAGTCGGTCGCCACGGAGGCGCCCTCGCGGTCGAC
This sequence comes from Streptomyces sp. NPDC006510, assembly GCF_040611955.1. Classification (NCBI taxonomy): domain Bacteria; kingdom Bacillati; phylum Actinomycetota; class Actinomycetes; order Kitasatosporales; family Streptomycetaceae; genus Streptomyces; species Streptomyces sp. NPDC006510. The sequence continues at coordinate 11,090 of NZ_JBEXPH010000182.1, forward strand.
GACGAAGCCGATACACAGCACGGAGGCCCGCCCTATCGCCTCCCTGATCGCCCTCGCGGCCACCTCCTGTTCGTCCCGGGTCAGCCGGCCGAACCCGAATTCCAGCGCGACGACTCCGTCCCTCATCCGACGGATGCGGGCGGGAACGTCGGTCCCGCTGTTCACCCACAACACGAAGTCGACGCTGTCGAGCCGCTGCAGCCCGGCCAGGAGTACGAGCTGTTCCCTGGTCACCCACGACGGGGTGCCCCGCGGACCCGGTCCCGGGCCGAGGAGCGTGACCCGCCTCGTGACCGGGTGGCTGAGCCGCAGACCCGCCGCGTCGAGGTCACTGAAGAGCGACTCGGAGTCCGGGCGGCTCCAGCCGAGGTGGTACGAGTAGAAGAAACCGTCACTCATCGACACATCACCCCATGAAAGTGCGGACACCACGCCTCGGACGAGTGGCGGCGCCCGGTGGAGACAGGTGGAGCGTGCAGTTCCAGATATCTGCGGGCACGCCGGACAGGCGCCCGTGGCGGGCGCCGGCCAGATGGCTCGCAGTCGGTCGTGCACGAGCGTAGTGAGGCCCGATCGCCGGGGCGTGGGCCCACGGACCCAGGAGCGGGCCCCAATGGACAATGTGGTGGACAGGGGACGGCCCGTCGCCCATGGTGTACGTCGATGACACGCACCGATTCGCCTCCCGCATGGGACGAGCGCACTCAGCTGGCCACCTTCCTCGACTACGTCCGCGACACCGCACGCGCGAAATGCGAGGGCATCTCGCCGGACGATGCCCGCCGGGCCCCGCTGCCCGGCTCTCCCCTGATGACGGTCGCCGGGCTGATCAACCACCTCAGCTGGGTGGAGTACTACTGGTTCGAAGTGGCCTTCCTCGGTGGTGAGGACGAGGGGCCGTGGACGGACGAGGACCCCGACCGTGAGATGCGCATCGCGGTGGACATGCCGCTCACCGACGTGATGTCGCTGTACGAGGAACGGACCGCCCGCTACCGCGAACTGGTCGCCTCCCACGACCTGGACACGTCGGCCAAGCGCCCTCGCGGCGACGGCACACATCCCGACCTGCGCTGGATCGTCCTGCATCTGATCGAGGAGACGGCCCGGCACAACGGCCACCTCGACCTGATCCGGGAGATCGTCGACGGCACCACCGGCAGGTAGGGCCGTTCGGCGCGCGACGCACGCACGCGCTGCCGCTGTCGGCTAGCCGATCGCGGCGACGGCGGGTGCGATGCGCTCGGCGACCTGGTGGGTGAAACTGACCGGGTGCCGGTCGGGCAGCACCTGGATCTCACTGATGCCCAGGCTCGCGTACGCCTCCGCGTCGGCGAGGAACGCGGCCGGTTTGCCCAGCACCGGGCCGCCGTACATCACGGTCTTGGTGATGGCGTCGTAATCCCGGCCCTCCGCGTCGCAGTGCGCCCGCAGCACGTCGAGCTTGTGGGCCACTTCCTCCTGGTCGGTGGCGAAGAGGTTGCACGCGTCCCCGTAGCGGGCGACCAGGAGCAGGGTCTTCCGCTCGCCCCCGCCGCCGATCATGATCGGCGGGTGCCCGCCGATCGGCTCGGGTACGCACAGCGTCTCGGCCAGCCGGTAGTGCCTGCCCCGGAACGGACCGTTGTCGTCGCTCCACATCTGCAGGCAGATCCGGATCGTCTCCTCCAGCCGTTCGAACCGCTCGGCGACCGGGACCACCGGCACTCCGAGCCCGTACTGCTCCCGCTCGTACCAGGAGGCACCGATGCCCAGCCTGGCCCGGCCGCCCGAGAGCACATCGAGGCTGGTGACGATCTTCGCCAGCAGGCCGGGATGCCGGTACACCACGCCCGTGACCATCAGGCCGAGCGTCATCCGCTGGCTCACCGCCGCCACGTAGCCGAGGGTGGTGTACCCCTCCAGCATCGGTTCGTCGGCGACACTCTGCCCGGTCTCCATCTGGAAGTAGTGGTCCATCACGCTGAAGGACGAGATCCCGCCCTGCTCGGCGACCCGCACCGACTCCGCGAGCGTGGGCGCGATGAGCGCGGGGTCGGCCGGTGTCGAGTAGTTCCAGTAGTGCAAGCCGAGCTTCACGTCCGACCTCCGCAGGTCAAGGAAGAGCAGGCCGGGACGGCATCGCCGCCCCGGCCGAAGTGTTCAGGACTCGTGCTTGGCGTGCTCGCTCTGCACCGCGTCGACGCTCACGTACTCGCGGTCGGGCATGTTCTTCGCGACCGTGGCACGATCCGTGAGCCCGTTCGCGGTGAAGTGGGAGACGAGTTGCTCCTTCGTCGCCGGGAACTTCAACCGCTTGAGGTCCGCCCGCAGGTTCGACCCGTTCGCTTCATAGATTTCCACATAGATTTCCACCAAGGCTTTCAGCTTCCCGATCCATCCTTCGACTACCCTACGTAGCCGTTCGTCACGCTACGCGAGGTCGGGGGCATCGGCATTTCGGTACGCCCGGCCGAGCGGATCCTGCGCTCGGCACGGGTACGCCATGGATGCCGCCGGGGGTGCGGCTCACGCGATACAGCACCGTTCCCGCCGCCCGACCGATACATACGGGTCAAAGATGGGCCGTTCTCGGACGCTTGCAGTCAGCCGTTCATGGTCGCTTGGTCGGTGGGCATGATCCACAGCTCGCCGACGGCGGCGTGCCGGGGCCGGGTGACCATGTAGGCGACACCGTCGGCGATGTCCTCGGGGGCAAGGACCTCGGTCTGCTTGTAGAAGGCGGCGATCGCTTCGCGGACCCCGGGCTTGTGGTCGTTGTGCGAGCCCAGCTCGGTGTCCACGCCGCCCGGCTCCAGGACGCCGACCCGCACGTGCCGCTGGGTGACCTCCTGGCGCAGCGACTCGGTGAAGCCGTTCACGCCGAACTTGGTCAGGTTGTAGACGCCGTAGTTGTTCCCGGCCACGCGGCCCGCGATCGAGCTGATGTTGACGATGTCGGCGACCCGGCGGGGCCCTTCCTCGGCGGCCTTGAACAGGTGGGGGAGGGCGGCGCGGGTGGTGTAGAGCAGGCCCTGGACATTGACGGCGATCATGCGCTCCCACTCGTCGGGGTCTGCGCCGGCGACGGGGCCGAGCAGCATCAGACCGGCGTTGTTGACCAGGGTGTCAAGGCGTCCGAAGTGCTCGATGGCCTGCTGGACGGCGGCCTCGGCCTGGGTGCGGTCGGTGATGTCCGCCGCCACCGCCAGCGCGGTGCCGCCCGCCTGCTCGATCTCGGCGGCCAGGTCGGCCAGCCGGTCCTTGCGGCGGGCCACGAGCACGACGCTCGCCCCCTGCTCGGCGAGCTGACGGGCGGTGGCGGCGCCGATACCGCTGCTTGCGCCGGTGACGAGCGCGACGGTGCCGGTGAGTTTCGATGCCATGACGGTGGTCCTCTTCTGTTGACGTACTGCGCAGGCGGCGAGAGGTGTCACATCAGATGCCGGACGAGGCCGAATGAGGCCGGATGAGGCCGGCCGAGTCGGCAATGCCAGGTGATCCCGGCGGTGGCAGCTTTTCCTCGCCCGTACTGCGCATTTTTCTCGAAAGGGCTTCAATCGGCCCGCTATCCAGGTAACCATCCGCAGACCCCGTCCGGACGCCCGTAAAGGGCACCGCTCATCCGGGGGTCTGGCGGTACCCCTCCCCAGGACGCCGACCGGCCCAGGGCCGCCGTACGGTGGAGTCATGGACCGCAGCACCGAGATCCGAGAGTTTCTGCGCACCCGCCGGGCCCGGATCACCCCCGAACAGGCCGGGCTCCCCCCGCACCCGGGCGCCCGCCGGGTCCCGGGGCTGCGCCGCGAGGAAGTCGCCCAGCTCGCCGGGGTCAGCGTCGACTACTACATCCGCCTGGAGCGGGGCCGCACCCAAGGTGTCTCCGAGACCGTCCTGGACGCCATTGCCCGCGCCCTGCATTTGGACGACACCGAACACGCTCACCTCTTCAACCTCGCCCAGCCCAGCACTGTCCGCCCCCGTCGTAAGCGGCCGCTCGCCCCGCAAAGGGTCAACCCCACCGTGTACCGGGCCCTGGACGCGCTCACCGTCCCCGCGATGGTCATGGGCCGGCGCATGGACATCCTGGCCGCCAACCGGCTCGGCTACGCCCTCTTCGCCGACTTCGAGGCACGGCCCCGCCGCGAGCGGAACGTCGCCCGCTTCGTCTTCCTCGACGAGGCCGCCCACGCGCTGTACGCCAACTGGGAAAAGGCCGCCGACGAGTGCGTGGCCGCGCTGCACCTGTATGCCGGACGCCATGCCGATGACCCTCAACTCACCGAACTCATCGGCGAGTTGTCTCTCCGCAGCGACGTCTTCCGCCGCATGTGGGCCGACCACGACGTCCTCGCTCACACCACCGGCACCAAAAACCTGGTCCACCCGCTCGTCGGCGAGCTCACCCTCGACTACGTGACCCTGGCCGTCGAGGGCGACCCGGACCAGTCCCTCATCATCCTCACCCCCGAACCCGCCTCCCCCTCCGCCGAAGCCCTCGGCATACTCGCCAGTTGGAACGGCACCTCCACCACCGCACCGCGCGCCCAACTGTGACCGCAAGGGCCTGGCACCACGACGGGCTTTCGGTGCCAGGCCCGTACGTCGGCTGCCGCACTTGCCATCCGGCTCACGACGCTAGTGCCGCATCAGGCAACGTTTGCCTTGTCGACGACGGCTTGTAGGTGCTGGTCGTCGGCATGGCGGTTTCGCCAGATGATGTAGCGGCGGA
>NZ_JBEXPH010000183.1:0-15770 GCF_040611955.1 Streptomyces sp. NPDC006510
GCGCCGAAAGCACCAGGCCACAGCCCGTCGCAGCCACTACCGACGACGATCCGCCGATGAACCCACGGGATAGATCACGAAACCGTACTGGAGTACTAGGCCACGTTGCTGTTGGCTTGCTGCCCGCGGCCCGTGGCCGAGACGACACCACCGTGCGAGCCCCGGAAATACTTGTACACAACGACGGACCTGAGCGTGAGCCGAAATTCAGTGGTCCGGGTGCCGCGGTGCCCGGACACTGACTGGTTATGTCTATCAAGCCTTTGACCGGCCCGATGTGTACCCGTGACTCGCTCGCCTCCGACTTCCGCGCAATGGGCCTGCGCCCGGGCGAGACCCTCCTTGTGCACTCCTCGCTCAGCTCGCTCGGCTGGGTCTGCGGCGGTCCCGGCGTTGTCGTCATGGCCCTGCTCGACGCACTCGGCGATGGCGGAACCCTGGTGGTGCCGGCCCACTCCGGTGACAATTCGGATCCGGCGTACTGGGGGCACCCGCCCGTGCCCGAGGCGTGGTGGGCGGACATCCGTGCCTCGATGCCGGCGTTTGACGCACGGACCACTCCCACCCTCGGTGTCGGAGTCATCCCGGAGACCGTCCGTAACTGGCCGGGCGCCGTTCGCAGTCGCCATCCGCAGACCTCCTTCGCGGCGGTGGGCCCACGCGCCGCCACGATCACGGATGGCCACGCACTCGACTGCCGGCTGGGCGAGCACAGTCCGCTCGCCCGGCTGGAAGAAGCCGGGGCGCGGGTTCTTCTCCTGGGTGCGGGCTTCGAATCCTGCACGGCGTTCCACCTGGCCGAGTACCGGGTCGCCTCGCCGCGGGCGGACAACTCCTTCGCCGTCATCACTCCACAGGGCCGTAGATGGGCAACTGTCCGCGACGTCTCGATCTCCGCGGACCGCTTCGACGACCTGGGTGCGGCCTTCGAGAAGGAACGCCCGGTGGTACGGGCCACAGTGGGCGGAGCGGAGGCCCGGCTGTTCGACCTGGCCGACGCCGTCGCGTACGCCGAGGGGTGGCTGCCCGAGCACCGGCCACGGACCGCGACGATCTGATCGCAGAGGCACCCTCGGCGGGCGCCCTCGATTCCTTCAGGTGCTGGTGACGGGTGCTTCGACCGCGCCAACCAAGGGTGCATGAGCTCGGCGGCGTCGTACCCGGTCACGTGGCTACCGCTACGTAGCCCTGTTGCCGGTACTGGACTCCCTCACCGGCCGGCGGTGTGGGAACCGGCGCGGGAGCAGGTGCGCTGAGGTGCGGTGGAGCAGCCTGAGGTACACGGTTAGATCACGAACTCGGCCCTGCCGGTCGTCACGCACGTCCGTCACCGACCGGCGGACACCGTGCGACGGTCGGTTACGGAGACAGGGGCGAGCCCAACGGTCTGGCCCGTTCCGACCTTGATGTGCTGCTCTTCACGGAGCGGGCCGGCCTCGAAGAACCGGAGGCGATTCTCGGCCTGTGGACTGGACGTAAGCACCTGTGCGCTGCGGGATACCAAGCCTGGGGAACGGGCAGCCATGGGGAACGACGGCAATGTGATCGCGGAACTCACGACGGACAGTCGTGACGTGGAGGCGTTGTTCGCGCAGATCGAGGCGCAGCCCATGGGCCATCGGCAGCGGCGAGACACCCGAAGGAGCATCGAATGCCGGCCCTCGGAAGGATCAGGCCCGTAAACGGCGCTCCCTGCTGGGTCAGCCTGATGGCACGCGATCTGCACGCGGCCCAGGCCTTCTACGCCGATGTCATGGGCTGGGATTTCGTTGCCAGCGCCCTCGGCAGCAACTTCTCCGTGGCCATGGCGCACGGTCGGCCCGTCGCCGGGATCGGATGCTGCTCTCCAGCCGCCAGCCCTCCCGCCATCTGGACCCCGTACTTCGCGGTGGACGATGCCGACGAGACCGCGGACCGGGTCAGGGAGCGCGGCGCCACGCTCGCCGTCGGGCCCGTGAAACTGGGCGAGGGCCGCGCGGCGATCGCCGCCGACCGCGACGGGGCCGTCTTCGGCTTCTGGGAAGGCACGGCCCTTGCCTGGTCGGTGGGGCACGGCAGCGCCGCACGTCTGGACCTGCAGACTCGCCACGCCTTCGAGGCGGCCATCTTCTACGCGGAGGTCTTCGGCTGGGCCGAACCGCCGGGCGGCTGTACGGTCGACTACGCGCAGGACCACGTCCGCGTCAGGCTCGACGGGCGCACGGTAGCCACCCTGCGTGGCGGAGGTATCGAAACTGCCGCGGACCCCAGAATCCGTCCCCGATGGATCGTCGACTTCCGCGTCGCAGACAGCGCACGGGCCGCGGCCGCAGCCATCGACGCCGGTGGTGAATCGTCATTGGTTCCCGCACTCGACGACCCTTCGAAGGACGCCTTCATCATCCGTGACCCCGACGGTGCACTCTTCACCGTGTCCGGCCCCTGACAGCGTCGCCGACGACTCATCCTCGACCGGCCTCCGGGGCCGAGAGGGACGGGGCTGAGGGAGACGGCGGTCACCGCCGTCTGGCAGGCCGCCGAAGTCCGACTCGGGGGACTACAAGGCCCGGCATGCGGTGGAGTGCGGGCTCGGCCCGTCCGACGCCTCGTTCAATCCGCTCGCACCGCAGACACTGCGCAGACTGGTCCCCGATCTCGCCAGGCGCGCCGTCTATCTGTGCGGGCGCGGCATGACCGTCGCGGCAGTCTCGGTACTCGTCCAGGCCGGAGTTCCGCAGAAGCGAATTCACACCGAGAGCTTCGCCCTCTGAAGCGTACGGACTGCCAGCACCACGGCGTCGGAAGTCTTTCCCTGAAACAGTTCCCCCTGACACGGGGCTGGGACGTCTCGGGTGCGTGTGCTCCGCCCGCACCCGGCACTCCTTCACCCCCCAACCCTCACAATATCTACGCATACATTCAAACGTTGACAACACTCCGAAGTTGCACATCTACACTGTGCTGACATCTCGCGAAGGTGCGGGTACTTGATCACCACGGGGGCCCCATGGGATTCGGCTTCGGGCAGCGGCGCAGCGGGCAACCCCCTGCAGAGCGGACCAGTTTCGTAGGACGTGCCGAGGAGATCTCGCTCATTCAGGAAGCCTTCTGCGAGGTGCGGCTCGTCACGCTGGTGGGGCCCGGAGGTGTCGGCAAGAGCCGCACCGCTCTGCGCGCGGCTGAGGGCCTGCGGGAGCGGTTTCCGGACGGGGTGTGGCTGGCCGAGCTGTCGGCCTTGTCCGACCCCGAACTGGTACCCGAGACGCTGGCCACCGTGCTGGGGGTCCCGGAACACGCCGGGATGGAACCGCTGGACGCGGTCGTCGCCCACCTCAAGGGACTGCAGTTGCTCATCGTGCTCGACACCTGCGAGCACATGGTCGACGCATGCGCCGTACTCTGCGACGTCCTCCTGCGCGAGGCCGCCGAGGTGTGCATCCTGGCCACCAGTCGGCAGCCCCTCGATGTGGCCGACGAGCAGACGATGCCGATAGCCCCGCTCGAAGTGGACGATGCCCTGGAGCTGTTCACGCAGCGAGCCGCCCGTGTCCTGCCGGGCTGGACCGTCACCGAATCCAACCGGACCCAGACGCTGGCGCTCGTCGAACGGCTCGACAGAATCCCGCTCGCCCTCGAACTGGCCGCTGTGCGTCTGCGGGTCGCACCGCTCGCCGAGTTGGTGGCCCGGCTGGATCGCCGGTTCGAGGTGTTCACCGGTGGGCAACGTGCCGCCTGCGCCCGGCATCAGACGCTGCGTACGACCATCGGCTGGTCCCACGAGCTCTGCACCCCGGCGGAGCGCCTGCTGTGGGCGCGCCTGTCCGTCTTCGCCGGGCCCTTCGAACTGTCGGCTGCGGAACGGGTGGGCGGGGGCGAGGGACTCCCGTCCGACGCCGTCCTGGAAGCGCTGTTCGGCCTGGTGGACAAGTCGGTCGTACAACGCGTCGGCGAGGACGGGGCGCGCTACCGGCTCCTGGACACGATCCGTGAATACGGTGCCGAGCGCCTCGACGAGGAGAGCGACGCGGCCGCCGTGCGCGGGCGGCACTTCGAGCACCATCGCGACACGGCCCGGCGTTTCTGGGACGAACTGATCACTCCGGCCCAGGCCGAGCTTCACCAAGCGGTGCGCAGCCAGATCGCGGACATCCGGGCCGCGATGAAGTACGCCTTCACGGCCACGGGCCGCGCAGCGGAAGGGCTGAGCCTTGCCGTGCAGCTTGCCCCGCACTGGAGGGCGACCGGCACCCTGTCGGAGGGGCGGTACTGGATCGACAAGGGGCTCCGCCTGGTGCCCGAGGGCTGCGCCGAGCAGGCCTGGGGCCTGTTCATGACCGGAGTGTTCGCCACCTGGACCGCTGATCTCGCAGCGGCGCCGACCTTCTTCCAGCAGGCACGGGAGGCGGCACTGAACTGCGATGAACAGCGCGTGGCGCTGTTCGCGGAACCGTACATCGGAGCGATGAGGGCCCTGTGCGGTGAAATCGACGAGGGACTGGCCGAGCTGGAACAAGGGCGTCGGCGCATCGTCGCCGTGGGCGACTCACTGGGCATCAGCATGGTGCACTACGAAGGCGCCCTGCTGCGGGCGGTGCTCGGAGACACCGACGGGGCCCTGGAGCTGTGCGAGGTGGGGCTTGCCCATCTGCACGACACGGGTGACCGTCAGTTCTACGGTTCCACACTCGCGGCACGGGGCCTCATTCTCTGGCTTGCCGGACGCCACGAGGAAGGTGCCGACGCGCTGCGGCAGGCCCTGGACGCCATGAGCGAGATCGGGGACGTGCTGGTCGCGGCGCTCTGCTGTCTGGGCCTGTCCTGGCACGCCGCACAGCAGGAACGGTTCGCCAGGGCAGCATGGTTGCTGGGGTACGCGGAAGGCGCGCGGCGGCTGAGCGGCGACCCCGTGGCCATGCTGACGGCCGTGCTGGAACAGCAGGAGGCAACCCGGAACGCCGTGCGGGAAGCGCTGGGCGAAGCGGAGTACGAACGCTGGCACGGCGTGGGGGCACGGTTGTCGGGGACCGAGATCCTGGAGGCGGTGCGGGCGGACACCGACAGGCCGCCGGCGGCGCGGCGTCTGCCCCGCAGTCGGCGGGAGCCCACGGCAACCGACGTACTCACCCCGCGGGAACGGGAAGTCGCCACGCTGGTCGCACGAGGACTGTCCAACCGGGAGGTTGCCGAGCATCTTGTGATCTCCAAGCGGACTGCGGACACACACGTCGAGCGCATTCTCACCAAGCTCGACGTCGATTCGCGTACGGAGATCGCTTCGGTGCTGAAAGCCTAGTCCGCGGCCTGGTCCACGCCTTGGTCCACGGCCTGGTCCACGGTCGCGCCGCAGCGGGTGCCCTGTCGTCTCGGCGCCGCTCGGAGCGGAAGGGGCGTCGACACGGCCGTACGTATGCCCACCCCGCCACCGGTACGTATGCCGACGCCGAGAGGGTGAGCGGGGCCGAGTGCACAGATACGTGTACCGACCTGCGATTCAACGCCCGCCGGGGGAACGACTCGTGGGGCAGGCTGGGCGTGCCGCTGGGGACGTGAGTATCTGCGCAGCACGGGTGTATGCGGCTGTCGCAGGCCCGAGTGCTCCCACCCCCAGCGGCGCCGGAAACATGTGCCCGCACCATCGGCGGTGCAGGCACATGAATCCGGCTGATCGCACCACTGGGCGGCATCTGGCAGCCCGGGGCCAGGCGGCGGGGCAGTGGTGGATGAGGATGGTGCTGTCGTCGCCGGCGGTGAGGGCGATGGGCCGGTCGTGGAGGTCGGCCGACGTGAGGGCACGGATCTTGTCGTGGCCCAGATACGAAGGCTGCCGTCGACGCAGCCCGTGACGGCGGTGGGGCGGCCGTCGACGACGGACGTCGCCACCGCCCACACCGGGTACGCGTGCCCGGTCGGCAACCTGCCGACCTGTCGGACGGTGACCAGATCCCAGACGCGCACGGTGGTGTCGTGGCTCGAACTGACCGCCACGGGACGGCCCGCGACCATTGCCGTCGCCATGGCGTACACCCCCTGGGTGTGACCGGTGAGGGGCACACCCACAGGGCGGGCGGTGGCGACGTCCCAGAGTCGAATGGTCGTGTCCAGGCTTCCGGAGACCGCGACACGACGACCCGAGACCGATGCGGTTGCCACGGTCGTCACCGGCTCCGTATGCCCGGTCAGACACCCACCCACCAGAGTTGTGGCTTCGTCGGCCGAGGAGACCCCCACACGTCGATCTGCTCACGCCCGCCACCCGCTCGTCGGCAGGTCTGCGTGGCGGGATGGCATGCGGAACGGTCCCAGCATTCACCCTGTTCGGGTGGCGCCCAGAGGAAGACGCCAATTCTTCCGGGCGCGCTCCGCCTCCTCTACCGGCGGCGGATCTCGACCATGAAACAGCCGAACTCCACTGCGCGTACGTGTACCAGTGCTACTTCCGGATCGGCGAAGACCTCGCGCAGCGCCTGGTCCACCTCGGTGGCCCGCTCCTTGGGGATCTCGATCAGTCGACCGCCGAGGATGTGCCCCTGGACGTCGTAGGCACGCAACACCCGGCGAGCACCGTGCAGTTCGACCGGATAGCCAGGGTCGGACGTCGGGCCACCGCACTCCTCGGCGTGAACGAATACCGGGCCGCACTCGTCGTACGGGCCCGGTTCGGCGCCCGTCTCCATCGCCCAGCGACGCAACGGCGCGTACGAGACGAGGACGATCCGCTCGCCAGCCTCGCTGTGCCGCAGACAGCAGCGCAGCGGGGCACCGCCCTCCGGATCGGTGACGGGTTCCCGGGTGCGATCGGCGTCGTCCCGTTCCCGCAGTTGTTTCAGTACGGCGGGATCGATGGCCCGCACCTCGTAGGTCGTGGTTGTGGTCATGGCTCCAGCATCCGCAGGTGCACCTCCCGGCGCTGGCGGAAAACAGACATCGCCCTGGAGACGCCGGACCCCGTGAACGATGAGGGCCGCACGGGTGCGGCGCCGCCTCTCGTGGCGAAGCGGTTTTTCGGCGATGGAAGTGGAAGAGTCGCAACGAGACCCGGAGGACGGGACGGCACGGCGGGCGTTTCCGGAGTCTCCGGGCTCCGGCCGAGAACCCGGTTGCCGATGCGTCGTATTCGATCCGCATGTGCCGTCTCTTCGTTTCGTTGCCCGGTCCGAGGTGAGTGCAGAGCACCCGTCGGCGCGGCGGGGGATGACCAGTCGTCGAGCGCCGCTCGGGGTGTGTTGGTTCCTGGGGCTGCGCAGATGGGTGCGCGCGACCGGGCCGGCATTACTCAGCCGGACCCCAGGGCGTCACGGACGATCGCGGCGGACGCCCGGGCGGCAGCGAAGACCGGGGCAGTGTCGTGGGCCGCGCGGGCGAGCATGAAGGCCCCTTCCAGCAGGGCGATCACCGACCCCGCGGTGTCCCGGGCGGTGTCCGCCTCGATGCCCGCCCCGGCGTAGAAGCCGGCGAGGGCCTCGACCCACGAGGCGAAGACATCCGCCGTTGCGCGACGCAACCCCTCGTGTGTACTGGCGACCTCCAGTGCCACGGTGGCGATCGGGCACGGATCGGCGAAATCCAGCTCCCGGAGGGTCTCGGCCGCGCCTGTGAAGGCGGCAGCCGTGGCGGCCGCCGGATCCGCCCCGGGGTCGGCGAAAAGACCGCCGATCAGCTCCAGGTAGGCAGCTCCGGAGGTGCGGATCACCTCCTCGCCGAGCTGGCCCTTGCCGCCGGGGAAGAAGTGGTACGCCGAGCCGTACGGGGCCCCGGCCTCCGCGACGATCTGCTTCATGCCGGTCGCCGAGTAGCCCTGCCGCCGGAAGAGTTCGGTGGCGGCAGTGACAATCCGCTGCCTGGTGTCGCCGGTGGTCCTCATGCCGGATAGTCTCTCACTAGATCGGTCTATCTAGTGACGGTCAGGGGAGGCCATACGATGCCGGAGATCGAGCTGAGCGCCGGAACCATCGAGTACACCGACACCGGGGATGGTGCGGGCGAGACCGTGGTGCTCGTCCATGGGCTCGCTTTCGACGGATCGGTCTGGGACGCCCTCGTGGCGGATCTGCGCGAGGACTTCCGCGTGGTGGTCCCCGTACTGCCGCTCGGCAGCCACCGCCGGCCGATGCGGCCGTCCGCGGACCTGTCGGCCCAGGGCGTGGCGGACCTGCTCGCCGAATTCCTGGAACGGCTGGACCTGCGCGAGGTCACGCTGGTGCAGAACGACGCGGGCACGGCCCAGCTCCTGCCCGGCGTACGCGACGAACGCATCGCCCGACTGGTGCTCACCTCCTGCGAGGCGCTCGACAACTATCCGCCGGGCGTCCAGGGCCGCACCTTGTTGGCCGCGAGTCGCGTGCCGGGCGGACTGTTCCTGCTTCTCCAGTCCTTCCGGGTGCCCTTCCTGGCGGCGATGCGCAGCTCACTGGGCGGCATGACGGTGCGCGGGATCCCGTACGAGCGGGTGCGCCGCTGGTACCGGCCGCTGCTGACCGACCGGGCGATCCGCCGGGACCTCGCCCGCTTTCTGCGCTCCACACAGAAGGACACCTATCTGCGGGCCGCCGAACGACTGCGGCACTTCGACCGGCCGGCGCTGGTGGCCTGGGGTGCGGAGGACCGGATGATGCCGCCCCGGACCGGCCGGCGCCTCGCCGAACTGCTGCCGCAAGGGCATTACGTCGAGATCCCCGAGGCCGGAACGCTGGTCCCCATGGACAATCCGGCGGCACTCGCCCATGAACTGCGCCGGTTCATCGGGGAGACGTCCTGAGAGCGGGAGGCCGAGGCGTTGCTGCCCGGTGCGGCCGCGGACGATTCGTCGCGCCCGAGAGCGAGGTCTTACCGAGGGCGAGGTCTTACCGAGGGCGATTGTCGGCATTGGGCCGTGCCGTCCGGAACGGTGCTGATTCACTAGGCTGTACGGAGCCGCATCGCCTGCCGAAGCAGCGCCCGTCGCATCCACCTGGCTCCGCCTGGCTCCGAAAAGAGGAAGCACCGTGTCCTTCGCTCCCCTCGGCCGGCACAACGGCGAGCACAGCGACTACTGCAACACCACTCTGTGCTGCCGCTGCCAACAGCGGAACTGGACGACCCAGCAGGGCACCGAGCGGCTGTGCGGCCTGTGCGCGGCCTGCTGCCGCGAGTGCGGCAGGGCGCCGGCCCCGCACCTGGACGGGCTCAACGACGGGATCTGCGTGGACTGCCGCGGGCTGTGCACCCGCTGCCACAACCCGCTGCCCGACGGAGGAGCCTGCCACTGCCAGCAGTGGAAGCAGAGTCCGGGCAACGACCCGATCCGCTTCATCATGCAGGGCTTTCCCCAACCACTGCTCCAGGCCCTCGGACACCGGGTCCCGCGCACCCTGCCCGACATTCTGTTCGAGGAACTCGAGCAGCGGTCGGCTGCCCAGCTCCTCGACCGTATCGAAAGGCGCTGGAGCAACCGCTGGTCCCACGCGATCCACGAACGCGACGAGGAGAACCGTCGCCGCTGGGCACCCCAGGAGATCGCCGAGTGCCTCGTGCGACCCGGCCCCTGCTCGAACCGGGCCTGCGAGGACGGCTACCTCCTCGCCGACGGAGCGCCCTGCCCGTACTGTCAGCGGCCCGCCCACCGCTTCGTCCCCGCCACTGCCGACGCGATTTCCACCTCGGAACACGCACGGGCGACTGCAGCACAGATCCGGCAGGCGCTCATCAGCAACCGCTCCGCCGGGAAGAAACCCAACCGCGTAGCACAGTCGGGCGCGTGGCTGCCGCCTCCCACCGGCTGACACCAGGGACACCGGCCCCGGCTGACACCGGCCCCCGGCCGACAACCGGGGACGACCGCTCCACGCCGATCGGCGGCCGGTGCTGCCGTGCCCCACTACGAATGACCGGCGCTCCGGCCGACGGCGGTCTGTTCGTACCCCTGGACGAGGCGGAGGCAGGCCGCCGTGCCCGTCACGTCCTCCGCGCGTACCCCGCATCTCACGGGCCCGCGGATTTCGTCCGGCCACAGCGGCCTGCCTCCGCCTACTACTACGACTACTTCTTCGTCGTCTTCTTCGAACTCGGCGGAATCAGTGCGCCGGTGCAGTCGGCTACTTTGCCGCTGCGGCGTTCTCCTGCGCGAGCCGTTCCATGCCGCTCTGCGTCTTGAGCGGCTTCTCCTTGATGAACAGCACCGCGATCAGGGCGAGGAACGCGAAGGGGGCCCCGATCAGGAAGACATCCGCGGTCGCGACCCCGTACGCGTGCTCGACCACCTGCCGGGCCGGTTCGGGAAGGGTGGACAGGTCGGGAACGCCATGGCCGACGCCCCCGTTGTCCGCCGCCCCGCCGAAGCCCTTCGCCATCTCGCTCGCCACCCGGTGGCTGAGCACGGCGCCCAGCGCGCTCGTGCCGATCGCCCCACCGAGGCTGCGGAAGAACGACAGCACCGAGGTCGCCGCGCCGAGCTCCGACGCGGGTACGTCGTTCTGGGCCGCGAGCACCAGGTTCTGCATCAACATGCCGACGCCCACGCCGAGTACCACCATGTAGACGCTGAGCAGCCCGAACGAGGAATCCGCGCTGATCGTGGACAGCAGGCCCATGCCTGCGGTCATGATGATGCCGCCCGCGATCAGGAAGCCCTTCCACTTGCCCCGGGCGGAGATGATCTGCCCGGCGACGGTCGTGGAGACCATCAGACCGAGGATCATCGGCAGGCTCATCAGGCCCGCGATGGTCGGCGTCTTGCCGAGCGAGATCTGGAAGTACTGGGAGAGGAACACCGTGCCACCGAACATGGCCACGCCGACCAGCAGGCTTGCCACGGTCGTCAGCGTCACGGTGCGGTTGCGGAAGATGTCCAGCGGGATGATCGGTTCCTGGACCTTGGACTCGACCAGCACCGCGACGGCCAGCAGGACCACACCGGCGGTGACCAGGGCAGCGGTCTGCCACGACGCCCAGTCGAACCGGTTGCCCGCGAGGGTCACCCACAGCAGCAGTGCGCTGACCCCGCTCATGATGAGCACGGCACCGAGATAGTCGATCTTCACCTCTCGGCGGACCGTGGGCAGCTTCAGGGTGAGCTGGAGCAGCACGATCGCGAGCAGCGCGAACGGCACACCGATGAAGAAGCACCAGCGCCACCCCAGCCAGGAGGTGTCCACGAGGACACCGCCGATGAGCGGTCCTGCGACGGTGCCGACGGTGAACACGGCGCCGAAGATGCCGGAGTAGCGGCCGAGTTCACGCGGCGGAATGATCGCTGCCATCACGACCTGTGCGAGCGCCGTGAGACCGCCCGCGCCGATGCCCTGCACCACACGGCTCACGATGAGCAGGCCGACGCTGTGCGAGAAGCCTGCGACGAGCGAGCCGACGATGAACATCGAAAGAGAAAGCTGGATGAGCAGCTTCTTGTCGTAGAGGTCGGACAGCTTGCCCCAGATCGGGACGGTCGCCGTCATCGCCAGAAGCTCGGCGGTGACCACCCAGGTGTACGAGGACTGGCTGCCGTGCAGATCGGCGATGATCCTGGGAAGTGCGTTGGAGACCACGGTGGAGGCCAGGATGGCCACGAACATGCCGGCCATCAGGCCCGACATGGCCTGGAGTATGTGACGACGCGTCATGGCCGGCGCGGCCTGCTCGGACGCACCGGCAGTACCGGTTTCAGGTGTGACGGCAGCGCTCATCGGCTGGCGTTCCTCATTCTCTGGTTTCTCGGGTGACAGGCCCCGGGTGGGGGTCTTCGGATGTGCTTCAGTCGTTCAGGCCGGCGGCCAGTGAGGCGAACGCCTCGTGATAGATGCTCTGGAAGGTGCGAGTACGGCCGGAGGCCACCCAGAGCTCGACGGCGGCGCGCACGGCGGCGATCGTCACGTGCGCGAGGAGCCGGGGATAGAGATCGGACTCGGGATCCTGGCCGAGGCGCTCGGCCACGGCAGCGACCAGCGCGCGTTCGTCCGCGCCTTGGGCGGCCAGGAATCCGGACAGCAGCGCAGGGCTCTTCCTGAGCACGGCCATCTGGAGCTCCCAGCGTTCGTGGTCCTCCTCGATATGGGCGAGTTTCTGGCCGATCGCCTCGCGCAGGGCGCTGAGTGCCGTGAGATCCTTCGGCGCGTCGAGCACCGCCCGACGGGCCCGCTCGGCGTTGTCCTGGTTTGGACGGGTGATCGCGTCCTCAAGGCACGGGAAGTAGTTGAAGAAGGTGCGTACGGAGACGCCGACCGCATCGGTGACCGCTTCCACGGTCACGTTCTCGATCCCGCGGTCCGCGGCCATGCGCAGCGCCACGTCCGCGAGGGCGTCGCGCGTCGCGCGCTTCTTGCGCTCGCGCAGCCCGAGAGGCATGTCGTCGGCACTCATGAAGTGCATGCTATGCAAGTTTGCGCACTGTGCAAAATTCTGTCGCGCGACCGGCCGCTCGCGCAGCCCGCTCCCGTCGGACGTCGCGAGCGCAGGCGTCCCCGGCGGATGCCGCGCGGAACGCCGCCGACCCGGCCCGACGGCTGACGGACGAAGAGGGCCCGAAGCGGACAGGGGTGGCTGGCGGGGGACCGCCACCCACCCCTGTCCGGAACGGGAAAGCCGCTCAGGGCCTCTCGTGCGCCGAGGCCGGGTTCACCACCCCGTCCACGGAGAGGAGTTCGCCCATCCGCGTGGTGAGGTCCTGCGCGAGCAGCGGCCCGCCGTCCACCGAGCGGATGCCCAGGGTCTCACCCGTCAGCACCCGTCAGCACCCGTCCCACGCGGTCCCGCAGGTGCCCACCCCGATCTCCCCATCGCAGAGTGCTGTGATCTTGCGACGAGTGTCGTCCACCGCGGCGGGCTGGGGAAGAGGTGCGGCCGGCCGGCGGGGGAGGGTCACGAGGGCCCGGCGGGGTCCATCAGCTCCCGTGTGGGGGCGGCCAGGGGCAGGAACCCGGGGGCGGTTCGGCCGGCACCGGTTGGACCCGGTGCGTTCGCCGGCTGCTCGCCCGTGAGGGCTGAGCGGTGGGTCCTGGAACTGCCCGTCCTTGGTGCCGTTGAATCCCACCACGGCGGTCCGCCCGGCCGCCCGTGCTCCCGCAGGGCCTTCAGGGCACCGATGGCCGGCGGATCGCTCAGGCAGAGAACCGCCTCCGGAACAGCACGGCCTGCGAAGGACCTGGCTGAGCTTCTGAGTGGCGTTGGCGTTTCGGCCAACATCACTCCGAGCCGCGCCCGTACACAGCAACGGTCGGTGCATCCCGCACGCTCCGATTTTCGCTCTGCCATGCGGAATACACCTCGGCTCAAACACATGTGTTCGAAAAGACCGCCCGGTCGTTGAGCCGTACGACATGCCCAAGCGACCCTCCAGGGGGCTCAGTTGACCTCGACCGACACAGGAAAGCAGCAGCTCACAGCACCACCGCCGCCACCTCCGGCGGAGATCAGCTACAGCGGGCAGTACGCGGTCAATCCGCTCGCAGAGGTCTCCTTCCGCAAGATGTGCGGGCAGATTCCGAAGGTCCTGCACCGGATCGCCCGGCTGTCCTGGCGGACCGACCGCCGGGCGGTGCAGCTGCTGCTCTGGTGCCAACTGGTGACGGGCCTGTCCACAGCCGCCCTCCTGTCGGCGACGGCGCGCGCGATGAAGCCCGTTCTCGGTACCGGCACAGTGGCCGAACGGCTGAGTGACGCCATGCCGTCACTCCTCCTCGTGGCCGTCGCGGCCGCCCTCGCACGGACAGCGGGAGCGGTGGGCACGTACGCCGAGCGGCGTATCACCCCGCGGCTGGCCACCGAGACGGACACCGCCCTGGTCGAGGCGGTCTGCCGGGTCGAGGCCGCGGCCTACTCGGAGCACGGGTTCGCGGACCGGCAGGAGGCCGCGGAGATGGGCGTGCTGCGCACCCATGTGATGGTCACCGACGCCCAGAGGTTCATGTCCGCACTGATCCGCATGATCACCGCCGGCGGCGTCCTGTCGGTACTGAACCCGACAATGCTGCCGCTGCTCTTCCTCGCCGTCCTGCCCGCCGGGATCGGAGCCGTCCTGACCGCACGCGTGGACTACGAGATCCACTACGCCAACGTCTCCGACCGCAACGTGCGGGGGATGATGCGCTGGTGGTCCACCACGCCCAAGTACGGTGACGAGGTCCGCGCCAACGGAATGACCGACTACCTGCTGTTCTGGTTCCGGTCACTGTCCGAACGGTGCGACCGGCGGACCCTGGCCGCCGCCCCGCGCACCCTGCGCATCGCGCTGCTCTCCTCACTGGCCGGCGGTGTGTTCCTGGTCCTCACCTGGGCCGCACTGGCCTGGCTCGCCGTGACCGGCCGGATCGGGCTCGCGATCGCAGCGACCGCGGTGCTTGCCGTGCAGACCACACTGGCCTCCCTTTCGCAGGTCGTCAGCAACGGAGCCGCGGTCTTCCACACCAGCCTCTACCTCGGCGACATGCAGGCGTTCCTCGACGCTGCTGCCGCGCGGGCGCCCCGGCGCGGAAAACTCGCCGTCACCGGCCCGGTCGACGAGATCCGGCTCGACGAAGTCGTCTATCAGTACCCGGGCAAGGAGACACCGGCCGTCGCGGGCGTCTCCCTGACGCTTCGGCGCGGCCAGATCCTCGCGATCGTCGGAACGAACGGCTCCGGCAAGTCGACCCTGACCCGGCTGCTCACCGGCATCAACCTGCCCGACAAAGGCAACGTGACCTGGAACGGAGCGGATCTCGCCGATCTCGACCCCGCCACCGTCTGGAGCCGCACGGGCCTGGTCCCGCAGATCTTCGCCCAGTGGCCGCTGCGGGTGCGGGAGAACGTCACCCTGGGCCAGCCCCGCACCATCGACGACGGGCCCGTGTGGGAGGCCGTCGACGCGGTCGGGATGCGCGAGGCGGTCGAGGAGCTGCCGGACCGCCTGGACACCCTCCTCGCCCGCGAGATCTTCGGTGGCGCGGAGCTGTCCGGCGGACAGTGGCAGCGGCTGGCCTGTTCGCGTGCGCTGTACCGTCGGCCGTCGCTGCTGATCCTGGACGAGCCCACCTCGCAGATGGACCCGCGCGGCGAGCACCGCATCTTCGAGCGGATCAAGGCCATCGCCGGCGACCGCATCACGGTCGTGGTCACCCATCGGCTGGAGAACACCAGGATCGCCGATCACATCGTGGTGATGGAGCACGGCCGCATCACAGAACAGGGCAGGTACGAGGACCTGGTCCATGCCCACGGCACCTTCGCCGAACTCCTGGCACTGTCGCAGGACCGCTGACCGACGTCAGGTTCCGGTGACGGGTGGTTGCCGGTTGTGAAGCGGAGCGCCGCCCGGTGCGGGCAGCGCGGTCGCTCTGAACGCTTCAGGACCTGGGCAGGTGCTCCAGTGGCTCCTGGAGAACACCCTCGGAATCGAACCGGCTGGGGCTGCCAGGCCGGGTAGGGCAGCCCGGGCCGCCCGTTGTGGTCACCACCGACGGGCGACCCGGGCTGATGGTGCCCGGCCTGCGATGGCCAGGCCGAGGCCCGGGACATCCCTGGCAGCCGGTGCGGCGCGGGCACGACCGCCGACCTGGTCCACATCCGCCCCGACGGGCCTGGCGTCCCGTAGGAGCCTCAGTCGGGCAGGCGGTCCAGGACCCACTCACCGAGCTCCTGCGTCATGCCGACGTGCGGATCGTGCGCGGCAGATGGGCCCGCCGTACGCGGTACGGGAAGCGAAGACCGGTGAACTCGTCCGGCGGACCTGCAGCCGGGTCACACCGCCCGGCGGGTCTCCGCGCGGACCTCGGCCCAGTGCAGAGGGGCCCGGTACGACCTGATGACGCGGTTGCGCCGGAGCACCTCGAAGATTGCGTGGTCGA
>NZ_JBEXPH010000184.1:0-15558 GCF_040611955.1 Streptomyces sp. NPDC006510
GGCGGTCGTCGCGCGGGCGTGTGACCGCCTTGGCCGCGGATTCGCGCCGTCGGGCGGACGCCCTCATGGCGGGCGCGTACGGCGGACGGGTCGCACGGCCCGTGCTGGGGATCGCCCCGGCTCCAGCCCAGGCTCCGGCTTCCGTCTCGGCATCGCCTCCGACTCCATTCCCGAGCCCGAGCCCGAGGCCAAGTGCGGCTGGGGCTACGGCTGTCGCTTCCGTTTCTGCCCCTGCCCCTGCCCCTGTTCCTGCTTCTGCTTCTGCTCCTGCTCCTGCGCTGGCCTCGGTCACGGTTCCGGTTTCCGGAGGGCCGGGGCGGTGGCGGGAGAGGCTGATTCCCGCACTGCGGGAACGGATGCCGGTGTGGTTGCAGCTCAGATGCGGTCTGGAACCAAAGCCCCTGGCCGCGCTGGCCGTTGTCCTGGTCGCGGCCGGAGTCCTTGCCGCGGTCCATTTCTGGTCTGCGCGCCCTCACTCCGTGCGCGCGCCCGATCCGGTCAACGAAGCTGCGCCTGCCCGGACACCGGCCGCGGCGGCGGAGGGCGCCGAAGTGCCCGAGCCGTCACCGGGACCGCCACCCGCGACAGGACCGGGCGGACACATCGTCGTCGACGT
The DNA here is from genome assembly GCF_040611955.1 of Streptomyces sp. NPDC006510. Taxonomy (NCBI): domain Bacteria; kingdom Bacillati; phylum Actinomycetota; class Actinomycetes; order Kitasatosporales; family Streptomycetaceae; genus Streptomyces; species Streptomyces sp. NPDC006510. The sequence goes on from NZ_JBEXPH010000184.1 coordinate 617, forward strand.
GAGCGGAAAGGTGCGAAAGCCCGGTATCCATCAACTGCCGTCCGGAGCAAGGGTCGCCGACGCATTACGTGCGGCGGGCGGAGTCCGGTCCGGAGCAGACCTCACCGGGCTCAACCGGGCGCGGGTGCTCATGGACGGAGAGCAGATCGTGGTGGGCGCCCCATCCGGCCCGTCAGCCGCAGGTGGGACGGGAGGAGCCGTGGCGGGCGGCGGCGGGGGCTCCACGGTCGGCCCGGTCAGTCTCAACACCGCGACCGTCGACCAACTGGACACGCTGCCCGGTGTCGGCCCGGTCCTCGCTCAGCACATCGTCGACTACCGCACACAGCACGGCGGTTTCCGGTCCGTCGATGAACTGCGCGAGGTCAATGGGATCGGCGACCGCCGGTTCGCCGACCTCCAACCCTTGGTGGGGCCATGAGCCGCATGGACGTCCATGCGGCGTCGGGCCGCCGGCTCGGCGCCTCCCAACCGCGGCAGGAGGGTCCGGCCGATCTCCGCCTGGTCCCGCCTGCCATGGCGGCCTGGGCCGGAGCGGCGCTGGCGCTGAGCGCGCCGGGGCGGTGGACCACGGCTGGCGTGGTGCTCTGCGTGGGCGCGGCCATGGTGCTCCTGGCCATGTCGGGCGCCTCGGCAACCCGTGCACTGCGCAGGGTGTCGGCCGACACCGCGCCACACAGGCTGTCGGCCGACACCGGAGGGGGCACGGCGGAGGATCAGGGCGAGGGTGAGGGTGAGGGTGAGGGTGAGGGTGAGGGTGAGCGCGAGCCGGCGGTACGTGGGCGACGGCGGCCACGGGCCACGGCGACCGCCACCGCTGCGGCGTTGCTCTGCGCGGCGGCCGGGGCCGTATCGGCCGGGTTGCACAGTGCGGACGTCCGGCAGGGGCCGGTCCATGTGCTGGCCCAACGGTTCGCGAGGGTCGAGGCGGAGGTGACGGTGACGTCCGACGCCCGGCAGACCCAGCCCCGGGTGCGCGGCGACCGCAGCACGCCCGCCTCCCTCCTCGTGGACGCCGAGATCACCCGGCTGACCGGGCCCGACGGTGCGGTCACCAGGCTGAGTACGCCAGTGCTGCTGATTGTCTCGCCCGGCGGATCGATGGGGCAGTGGCAGCAGTTGCTCCCCTCCACGCACCTGCGCGTCGGTGGCCGGCTGTCGCCACCACTGCACGCCGGGGAGCGGAGTGCCGCCGTACTGCGACCCGAGAGCAAGGGGCCGCCTCGCGTCACCGGACCTCCTTCCTTCCTCCAGCGCACGGCAGGCGCGCTGCGCGGCGGTCTGCGGCAGGCGACCGAGCGGCTCGATCCCGATGCGCGGGCCCTTCTGCCGGGCCTGGTGGTCGGCGACACCTCACGGATCACCCCCGAACTGCACGACGCGTTCAAGGCCACCGATCTCACCCATCTGATGGCGGTCTCCGGTGCCAACCTGGCGATCCTGCTCGTCCTTCTCATCGGACCGCCGGGCACAGCGCTTCGCGCCGAACGCCGCGGGCTGGCACCCCGGTTGGGGATCCCGCTGCGGCTCACGGCGCTGCTGGGCGGCGGGCTCACGCTTGCCTTCGTCATCGTCTGCCGACCCGAGCCGAGCGTTCTGCGGGCAGCGGCCTGCGGGCTGATCACCCTGCTTGCCATCGGCACGGGAAGGCGCAGATCGCTGATTCCCGCGCTGGCCGCCGCGGTTCTGCTGCTGGTGCTGTACGACCCGTGGATGGCGCGCAGTTACGGTTTCGTCCTCTCCGTGCTGGCCACCGGAGCCCTGCTGACCATCGCGCCGAAATGGAGCGATGCGTTGCGACGGCGCGGAGTTCCGCCCCGGCTCGCCGAGGCGCTGGCCGCGGCGGCCGCCGCGCAGGCGGTGTGCGCGCCGGTCGTCGTGCTGCTCGCCTCCCGGGTCAGTCTGGTGGCGATCCCGTGCAATCTGCTGGCTGAGTTCGCGGTGGCACCGGCCACGGTCCTTGGGTTCGCCGCGCTCGCCCTGGCGCCGGTGACCATGCCGGTGGCGGAGTTGCTCGCCAGGATCGCGGGGTGGCCGACCGGCTGGATCGCCACGGTGGCCCGCACCGGGGCGGCCCTGCCCGGAGCGGAGATCGACTGGCCCGACGGCGGGAAGGGGGCGCTGCTGCTCACCGCGCTGACCGCTCTGGTGGTGCTCCTCGCCCGCCGTATCGCGCGCCACCCCTGGGTCTGTTCGGCCGCCGCGCTGCTGTTGATCCTTGCGGTGCTGCGCCCGGTGCCGCTCACCCGGGTACTGACCGGATGGCCGCCGCCGGACTGGGCGTTCGCGATGTGCGACGTGGGGCAGGGGGACGCCCTGGTGCTGGCCGCGGGGGACGGTGCGGGAGTGGTCGTCGACGCCGGCCCCGATCCCGCGCTCGTCGACCGGTGCCTTCGTGACCTCGCCATCACCGAGGTGCCGTTCCTGGTCCTCACGCACTTCCACGCCGACCATGTGCGGGGCCTGCCCGGTGTGTTGCGGGGCAGGGCGGTGGGTGCGATCGAGACGACGAGCCTGGACGAACCTCCGGACCAGGTCGCGTTCGTACGGCGGACGGCGGCCGCGTCGCACGTGCCCCTGGTCCGGGCCGCCCCGGGGGAACGCCGCCGGATCGGGGCGCTCGACTGGCGGGTTCTCTGGCCGGCGAGCGCCATGGGGGCCGGCGGGATACCGGTGGACCCGGGCGCCGGGCCCGTACCGCTGGAGCCGAACGATGCCAGCGTCACCCTTTACGTCCGGACCGGCGGGGTGACCCTGTTGCTTCTGGGAGACCTCGAACCACCGGCCCAGCAGGGGCTGTTGCGCAGATATCCCGCGCTGCCGCGGGTGGACGTGCTCAAGGTCGCCCATCACGGCTCGGCCCATCAGGACCCCGCTCTGCTGCGCAGTGCGCACCCACGGTTTGCCCTGGTGAGCGTGGGCAGGGACAACCCGTACGGTCACCCGGCCGCGCGTACCGTCGATGCGCTCAGAGCGGGCGGCGCCGTGGTGCTGCGTACGGACACCGACGGCGCGATCGCCGTGACGGGTGGCGGGCCGGGTGCGGGGTCGGAGCTGCGGGCGGTGGGCCGGTCATGACCGACACCCCGACGGCGGCGGCCCGTTCGGCACCGCAGCAGCAGCAGCCGTACCCTGGCCCTGGCCCTGGCCCTGGCCCTGGCCCTGGCCCTGGCCCTGGCCCTGGCCCTGGCCCTGGCCCTGGCTCGGACCGGACGGACGCCGTCGACCGTCGGACCGCGTCCGGTGAGCCCGTCAGCCGTCGCCGTCCAGGCGTCCCCGCACTCCTTCAGGCGGGTCGGTCCTGCTCGGGCTGTTCCTGGCTGAGGAGCGGGCGCGAGTGTGAGCGGAACGATCGAATTCGGACCTTCGGTAACACCTCCACCCAAGCCCCTGCGAGCTGCTCTGTTTGCCTCGAACGCCACAATGGTGATCGAATGCATGCTCGTCGGTGGGCCGCTGCTCCGACAGAGACGTCCAGCCGCCGGGCCCCAAGGTGAATCGTCCCCGGGGGAAGGTGGAAGATGTTCGGTCGTTGGCTGAATAGCAGGCGAGCGGCGGGGGTCGCGCAGGGCAACGCCCTTGCCGGGCTCGAGATGCCGCGCACCGCCGGATTGCTCAGTTGCCGGGTGCTCGACCCCGTCAACGAGGTCGTGCCGCTGGCCGAGTTCGCGGTCACGGACGGCGCGGGCCGCAAGGTCTTCGGTGGTGAGACGGACCCGTTCGGCAATGTGCTCGCCACCGTCCCGGCCGGGGAGTACCGGTTGGCCGTCACGGCGGAGGGCTTCACCCCGTTCCATGGCTCGGCCACGGTGGTCGAGGGCGGTCACGCGAGCCTCGGCGATGTGACCCTGCAACTGGCCGCGCCCCCGCAGCTGCCCGCCCCGGGCGAGTGGGACGTCGAGCCGATGCACTCGCAGATCGGCTTCACGGCCCGGCACATCGGCCTCGCGCGCATTCACGGCCGGTTCAACACCTTCGCGGGTGCGGTGCGGATCGCCGACCGCATGGAGGACTCGGCCATGCACGTGATCATCGACGCCGCGTCGATCGACACGAATGTCCAGATGCGGGACGACCACCTGCGCTCCAGCGACTTCCTCGACGTCGGGCGCTATCCGACGATGGAGTTCTACAGCGACCGCTTCGTCCACCGGGGTGGCACCCGCTGGGGCGTGACCGGTGCGCTCACGCTGCACGGCGTCAGCCGCACGGTCACGCTGGACACCCAGTACCTCGGCCTCGGCAACGGCCTGGAGGGCGAGACCCGCGCCGCCTGCCGGGCCACCACGGAACTGCACCGTGAGGACTTCACCCTCACCTGGCAGACCATGCTGGCCCGCGGCATCGCTGCCGTCGGCTCCAGCATCTCCATCGACATGGACATCCAGATCGTTCCCAAGAGCTGAGCCGCGGGCCCGCTAGGGCGCTTCGAGCCACCCCTCGTACTCCGCTGCGAAGGCGTCGAGTGCCGAGGTGTCCAGCCGCCCCGACGGGTCCTCCACGACCACCAGCCACTGGGCGTCCTCGGCGTCGTCCTCACCGGCCAGCGCATCGCGTACGAGCTGGGGCTCCTCGGTGACCCCGAAGCGGTCGCCGAGCTCTCCGGCCACCTCCTCCGCGGCATCGCGGTCGGGCAGCACCAGCACATGTCTCACATCGCTCACCTGCCCATTCTCCCGTACCGGGTACGACGCGCGGCCGGGTGGAGCCGGCCCTCTAACGGCCGTTCATGTGCATGACGCTCTCGGGGTACCGGGTGCCGGCCACCGCCGACGGCGGCAGCGCCGCGTCCAGGCGCCGCAGGTCGTCCGGGCCGAGCGTGAGTTCCGTCGCCGCGAGGTTCTCCTCCAGCGTCGACCTGCGCTTCGTACCGGGGATCGGCACGATGTCGTCGCCCTGGTGCAGCAGCCAGGCGAGCGACACCTGCGCCGGGGTCGCACCGCACCCACGGGCGACGTCCCGGACCACTTCGGCAGCCGCGGAATTGATCCTGAAATTATCGGCCTGGAATCGAGGATCGTGCCTGCGGTAGTCGTTATCCGGGTATTCTTCCGCGCGGACAGCCGTGCCGGTCAGGAATCCGCGACCCAGCGGAGAATAGGGAACGAGACCGATGCCCAGCTCTCGGATCACCGGCAGAATCTCCTGCTCCAGATGACGTTCCCACAGGGAGTACTCCGTCTGGAGAACCGATACGGGACAGACCGCGTGAGCCCGGCGGACGGTGTTCGCTCCCGCCTCCGAGAGGCCGAAGTGAAGAACCTTTCCGGCCGCGATGAGTTCGCCGACTGCTCCGGCCACGTCCTCGATCGGCACCTCCAGGTCCACCCGGTGCTGGTACAGCACGTCGACCCGGTCCGTACCCAGCCTGCTCAGGCTCCGGTCGACCGCCTCGCGTATGTGCTCGGGCCGGCTGTTGAGTGCGCCCCGCACGGTGCCCGCGTACTCCCAGCCGAACTTCGTCGCGACGACCGCGTCGTCCCGACGTCCGCGCAGTGCCCTGCCTAAGAGCTCCTCGTTGACGAACGGGCCGTAGGACTCCGCCGTGTCGAAGAAATCGCAGCCGAGGTCGAGGGCGCGATGGATGGTCCTCATGGATTCCGTGTCGTCCGGAATTCCATATGTCTGACTCATTCCCATGCATCCCAGTCCGAGGGCGGAGACCTCCAGTTCGGTATTGCCGAGCCGGCGACGTGGAATCATTGATGAACTCAATTCGGGTTCTCCGTTGGAATTCGGTGGATCCGTTGTGGCGGCAGGAATTCTAGCAATGTGCGGAATTTTCCTGGCAGGGGCAAGCAGGCGTGGGCAGGGGCAAGCGGACGGAGCGATGGACGGGCGGCAGGCCGGGCAGCCAGGGGAGGGAGTCCGGGGGCTGTCAGTGGTGCGTGGGATGCTGGACGACGATGGCCACCAGAAGGAATTCCACCGACGACCCGCTCGCCCCCCTCACGCTCGCCGTGGGCCAGGAGGACCTGCTCCTCGACCGCGCCGTGCAACAGGTGGTGGCGGCGGCCCGCGCCTCCGACCCCGACACGGATGTCCGCGACCTCACCTCCGACCAGCTCCAGCCCGGCACCCTCGCCGAGCTGACGAGCCCGTCGCTCTTCGCCGAGCGCAAGGTGGTGATCGTGCGCAACGCGCAGGACCTCTCCGCCGACACGGTCAAGGACGTCAAGGCGTATCTCGGCGATCCGGTCGAGGAGATCACCCTCGTACTGCTGCACGCGGGCGGCGCCAAGGGCAAGGGCCTGCTGGACGCGGCGCGCAAGGCCGGGGCACGGGAGGTCGCGTGCCCGAAGACGACCAAGCCGGCCGAGCGGCTCTCGTTCGTACGGTCGGAGTTCCGGGCGCTGGGGCGCTCGGCGACGCCCGAGGCGTGCCAGGCGCTGGTCGACTCCATCGGCAGCGATCTGCGGGAGCTGGCGAGCGCGGTCTCGCAGCTCGTCGCGGATGTCGAAGGCACCATCGACGAGGCGGTCGTCGCCCGTTACTACACGGGCCGCGCCGAGGCGTCGAGCTTCACCGTCGCCGACCGCGCGGTGGAGGGACGGGCCGCGGAGGCGCTGGAGGCGCTGCGCTGGTCGCTGTCGACCGGAGTGGCGCCGGTGCTGATCACGAGCGCGCTGGCGCAGGGCGTACGGGCGATCGGCAAGCTGTCCTCGGCCCGCGGCGGGCGGCCCGCCGACCTCGCCCGTGAGCTGGGTATGCCGCCGTGGAAGATCGACCGGGTGCGCCAGCAGATGCGCGGCTGGACGCCGGACGGGGTGGCCCTGGCGCTGCGGGCGGTCGCGGACGCGGACGCGGGCGTCAAGGGCGGCGGTGACGATCCGGAGTACGCGTTGGAGAAGGCCGTGGTCGCGGTGGCGCGGGCGGCACGGTCGGGGCGGTAGCCCCCGGGGCGGCTCAGGGCGCCGGACCGGCCCCGCCTCCGAAAGGCCCCCGCCCCCTGAGTCGCCCCGCCCCCTGAGTCGCCCCGCCCCCGAAACACGTACGCCGAAGGCCCCGGTTCTCGCTCTGGGGAGAGCGGAGGCCGGGGCCTTCGGTTCACGCTTGGTGCGCCGCACCCGCGTGGCGAACGCAGGTTCGGTGTGCGGCGCGGGGTGCCGGTCAGGAACGGGAGAGAGGGCCCGCTGGGTCCGTCCCGGCGATCACATCAGAATGCTCAGCCCTGGAGGGAGGCAACCTTGGAGGCCAGCGCCGACTTCTTGTTGGCGGCGGCGTTCTTGTGGATGACACCCTTCGAGACGGCCTTGTCGAGCGCGCGGGAGGCGTCGCGAGCGGCCGTGGTGGCCTTCTCGACGTCACCGGCGGCGGCAGCCTCACGGGCCTTGCGGATAGCGGTCTTGAGCGAGGACTTGACGGCCTTGTTGCGCAGGCGCGCCTTCTCGTTCGTCTTGTTCCGCTTGATCTGGGACTTGATGTTCGCCACGAAAGAGCCTTTTCAGGTTCGTTGGATCTTCGATGTGCGCCCCACGGCCCGAGAGAGTCGCGAGGCACAGCTGTCAACGGTACCAGCCCCACTCCGACCGGCCCAAACCGGTCTCCGCCCCGCAACCATGGGACGATGGAGGCTACGTATCGATCCGACCGACCCGACATCGACCCGAGACACGGCGTTCGGCGTCTCAAGAATCAGGACCCTGCGTGCCCGCGACTCCTACCAACGTGCCCGAGCCGAGCCGTACCGACCCGGCGCTGATCCGCAACTTCTGCATCATCGCGCACATCGACCACGGCAAGTCGACCCTTGCCGACCGGATGCTTCAGCTGACCGGCGTGGTCGACCAGCGGCAGATGCGCGCTCAGTACCTCGACCGTATGGACATCGAGCGCGAGCGCGGCATCACCATCAAGTCCCAGGCGGTGCGTCTGCCCTGGACGCCCGACACGGGCGAGGGCCAGGGCCGCACCCATGTCCTCAACATGATCGACACCCCGGGCCACGTGGACTTCACCTACGAGGTCTCCCGCTCGCTCGCCGCCTGCGAGGGCACGGTCCTGCTGGTCGACGCCGCACAGGGCATCGAGGCCCAGACGCTGGCCAACCTCTACCTGGCGATGGAGAACGACCTCACCATCGTCCCGGTGCTCAACAAGATCGACCTGCCGGCCGCGCAGCCCGAGAAGTTCTCCGAGGAGCTGGCCAACCTCATCGGCTGCCAGCCGGAGGACGTGCTCAAGGTCTCCGCGAAGACCGGTATCGGCGTGGACGCGCTGCTCGACCGGGTGGTCAGGGACGTCCCGGCCCCGATCGGCCAGGCGGACGCTCCGGCCCGCGCGATGATCTTCGACTCGGTCTACGACTCGTACCGCGGCGTCGTCACGTACGTCCGTGTCGTCGACGGGCAGCTCAACAAGCGCGAGCGCATCAGGATGATGTCCACCGGCGCCACCCACGAGCTGCTGGAGATCGGGGTCTCCTCCCCGGAGATGACCCCGGCCGACGGCCTCGGTGTGGGCGAGGTCGGCTACATCATCACCGGTGTGAAGGACGTCCGGCAGTCCAAGGTCGGTGACACCATCACCTCCCTGAGCAAGGGCGCGACCGAGGCGCTGGGCGGCTACAAGGACCCCAAGCCGATGGTGTTCTCGGGCCTGTACCCGCTGGACGGATCGGACTACCCGGACCTGCGCGAGGCGCTCGACAAGCTCCAGCTCAACGACGCCGCCCTGGTGTACGAGCCGGAGACCTCCGCGGCCCTCGGCTTCGGCTTCCGCGTCGGCTTCCTCGGACTGCTCCACCTCGACGTGATCCGGGAGCGGCTGGAGCGCGAGTTCGGTCTCGAACTCATCGCCACCGCCCCCAACGTGGTCTACCGCGTCGACATGGAGGACGGCACCGAGCACACCGTCACCAACCCGAGCGAATTCCCCGAGGGCAAGATCGACAAGGTGCACGAGCCCGTCGTGCGCGCCACGGTCCTGGCCCCCAGCGAGTTCATCGGCGCGATCATGGAGCTCTGCCAGAACCGGCGCGGCACCCTGCTCGGCATGGACTACCTCTCCGAGGACCGGGTCGAGATCCGGTACACCCTGCCGCTCGCCGAGATCGTCTTCGACTTCTTCGACCAGCTGAAGTCGAAGACCCGGGGTTACGCCTCGCTCGACTACGAGCCCACCGGCGAGCAGACCGCCCAGCTCGTCAAGGTCGACATCCTGCTGCACGGCGACAAGGTCGACGCGTTCTCCGCGGTCACGCACAAGGACAAGGCGTACGCGTACGGCGTCCGGCTCGTCGCCAAGCTGCGCGAGCTGATCCCGCGGCAGAACTTCGAGGTGCCGATCCAGGCCGCCATCGGCTCCCGGGTCATCGCCCGTGAGACCGTCCGCGCCATCCGCAAGGACGTCCTCGCCAAGTGCTACGGCGGCGACATCTCCCGAAAGCGGAAGCTGCTGGAGAAGCAGAAGGAAGGCAAGAAGCGGATGAAGATGGTCGGCAACGTGGAGGTGCCCCAGGAGGCCTTCATCGCCGTGCTGTCCACGGACGAGTCGGGCGGGGAGAGCAAGGGCAAGAAGTAGCCCGCCCCGGACGTCGCCGTGACCCGAGGTCCGGCTCCGTCCGTCCCACCCGGTGGTAGTCCCACGGGCCCCTGTGTCGCGGCACCCCGCGACACAGGGGCCCGTTTGTTATGAAGCGGCGGCCCGTTGCCTCTTACGCGGTGGACGCGGGCGCTCTACCCTGATCACGGCTTCGTAGTTACTCGCCAGTTAAACAGGCCCCGCAGAGCAAGCCCGACAGGGCGGCCCCGCAGAACAAGCGCCGCAGGATCAAGCACGCAGACACACGCAGGAAACAAGCAGGAACAAGCAGCCGGTCGTGAAGCACTGCCGCAGGCCCGGAGGACGTCGTGAGCGACACACTGACCTTGATCGAGAACCGACCGCCCTCCGTGGCGAGCCTTTTCATCGACCGCGTGGCGGCCACCCCGGACGGGGAGGCATACCGCTACCCCGTTCCCGCGGCCGCCGGTGAGGGACCCGATGAGTGGAAGTCGCTGAGCTGGGCGCAGGCCGCCGAGCGGGTCTACGCCATCGCGGCAGGGCTCATCGGTCTGGGCGTGCGGCCGGAGGAACGGATCGCGCTCGCCGCCAGCACCCGGGTGGAGTGGATCCTCGTCGACCTCGGCGTGATGTGCGCCGGTGGCGCCACCACCACGATCTACCCGTCGACCAATGCGGAGGAGTCGGCGTTCATCCTCTCCGACTCCGGGAGCCGGGTCCTGATCGCCGAGGACGCCACCCAGCTGGCCAAGGCCCGTGAGCGCCGCGCCGAGCTGCCGGACCTCGCCCATGTCGTCGTCATCGACCCCGAGGACGCCGGACCCGCCGAGGGCGACCCCGAGGGCTGGGTGCTCACCCTCGCCGAGCTGGAGGCCCGGGGCGCCGAGTACCTGGCGGAACACCCCGAGGCGATCAAGGAGCGGGTCGCCGCCATCACGGCCGACCAGCTGGCCACCCTCATCTACACCTCGGGTACCACCGGCCGCCCCAAGGGGGTACGCCTGCCGCACGACAACTGGTCGTACATGGCCAAGGCCACCGTGGCGACCGGGCTGATCACTCCGGAGGACGTGCAGTATCTCTGGCTGCCGCTCGCGCACGTCTTCGGCAAGGTCCTCACCTCCGGCCAGATCGAGGTCGGCCATGTCACCGCCATCGACGGCCGGGTCGACAAGATCATCGAGAATCTGCCGGTGATCCAGCCGACGTACATGGCCGCCGTCCCCCGTATCTTCGAGAAGGTCTACAACGGAGTCGCCGCCAAGGCGCGGGCCGGCGGCGGGGCCAAGTACAAGATCTTCCAGTGGGCGGCCGGGGTCGCCCGCGAGTACGCCACGGTCACGCAGGACAACTTCCGGCGTACCGGCACGTCCTCCGTCCCGTTCGCCCTCGGTGCCAAGCACAAGGTCGCCGACACTCTCGTCTTCGCCAAGATCCGCGAGGCCTTCGGCGGCCGGCTGCGCGCCTGCATCTCCGGCTCCGCCGCGCTCGCCCCCGACATCGGCCTTTTCTTCGCGGGCGCCGGGATCCACATCCTGGAGGGCTACGGCCTCACCGAGTCCAGCGCCGCCTCCTTCGTCAACCCGGGCGAGGCCTACCGCACCGGCACCGTCGGCAAGCCGCTCCCCGGCACCGAGGTACGGATCGCGGACGACGGCGAGATCCTGCTGCGCGGGCCCGGCCTGATGCAGGGTTACCACGGGCAGCCGGAGAAGACCGCCGAGGTGCTGGAGCCGGACGGCTGGTTCCACACCGGCGACATCGGCGAGCTCTCCGTGGACGGCTATCTCCGGATCACCGACCGCAAGAAGGACCTGATCAAGACGTCCGGCGGAAAGTACATTGCCCCGGCGGAGGTCGAGGGACAGTTCAAGGCGGTCTGCCCCTTCGTCTCCAACATCCTGGTGCACGGCGCGGACCGTAACTTCTGCACCGCCCTGATCGCACTCGACGAGCCGACCATCCTCGGCTGGGCCGCCGAGAACGGCCTCGGCGGGAAGCCGTACGCCGAAGTGGTGGCCTCCCCGCAGGCCGTCGAGCTCATCGAGGGCTATGTGAAGCGGCTCAACGAGGGGCTGCAGCGCTGGCAGACCATCAAGAAGTTCCGGCTGCTGCCCCGCGACCTCGACATCGAGCACGGCGAACTGACGCCCAGTCTCAAGCTGAAGCGGCCGGTCGTCGAGCGTGAGTACAAGGGCCTCATCGACGACATGTACGCCGGGAGCCGCGAGGCATAGACAGCTTCTCGCGGGCCGGTCGCACGGTGCGGCTGCTCCTGTTCCTCCCCGCTCTTTTTTCTCTGCCCACTTCGGCAACTCGTTGCTTATGGGCATGGTCCATCTGTCACTCTGTCGGTGTCGTCAGCGCCGCCCAACGAGAACAGACAGACAGCAACGAGAACAGACAGAGCGAGAACAGGTCAGGAGCTGCACCGTGGGGCCCATTCCCTTGCAGCGGGACACCGTTCAGCGTCCCGGTAGTCCCGCAGGCCGTGCGGATGCACGGCCGGTCGCCCATACGTCCCTGCCCGGAAACCTCCTCGCACCCTCCGCCGCCCGCCGGTTCGTCCGGGCCGCGCTCGGCGAGTGGACCGGGCTGGGGCTGCCGGCGGCCGTGGGTTTCAGCGAACGCGTGGCCGAGGACGCGGAGGTCGTCGTCAGCGAGCTGGTCACCAACGCGGTCGTGCACGCCGGGACCAATGTGGAGCTGCTCGCCCGGCTGGAGGAGGCCACCGAGGACGAGGCGGCGGCCCTGGTGCTGGAGGTCTCGGACCACCATCCGGCGCGCGCCGTGCGCAGCGACCGCCCGGAGGCCGGAAGCGCGGCCGACGCGGCGGAGGGCATCGGCATCGTCGGTCACGACGAACCCGCCGAGTACGGTCGCGGGCTCCAGCTCGTCGGCACCCTCGCCGAGCGCTGGGGCATCACCTACCGCACCGGCCTCAAGACCGTCTGGGCCAGGCTTCCCGTGGACGACTGGAACCCGTTCCCGGAACCGGCGGCCGAGCCCGGCTTCCAGCAGGGGCTGCGCGCCGCGGAGCTGCTCGCCCCCACCGCCCGGCGCGCGCTGCGCGACGACGCCGACTGGGCCGGCCGCGGCGCGCTCTCCTTCCTCGCCGAGGCCTCGGACCTGCTCGCCGGCCAGCTCGACGAGGACATCGTGGCGGCGCTCTCCGGACAGTTACTGGTGCCCAGACTCGCCGACTGGTGCGCGATCTGGCTGGAGCCCGAGAACGGCGGCCCCTCGGCCGTTCCCCGGCTCGCCAGCGTCTGGCACCGGGACGAGGCCGAGACCGGGGAGCTGCGCACCCTGCTGGAACAGGGCCCGATCCGGCTCCCCGAGCGGGTCGGCACCGGACCCGTCTCCATGCCGTGGCCCGGAGGCGAGGAGGACGGCGAGAAGGCCGACGAGCCCGCCGCGTCCGCTTTCGCCTACCGGATCACCTCCGGCGGCCGGACACTCGGCGCCGTATTTCTCGGCCGGGAGGGCCTCGCCCGCGTCCCCGACGAAGTGACCGCGCTCATCGAGGACTTCGTACGCCGGGTCGGCCTCGCCGTCGGTGCCGCCCGCGCCTACACCCGGCAGGCCACCATCAGCCGCATCCTGCAGCGCGCGCTGCTGCCCGGCAAGGTCGCCGACATACCGGGAGTCTCCAGCTCGCTGGTGTACGAGCCCAGCGACGACGGCGTGGTCGGCGGCGACTTCTACGACATCTTCCCGTGTCCCGGCGACCGCTGGTGCTTCGTGCTCGGCGATGTACAGGGCAGCGGCCCCGAAGCCGCCGTCGTCACCGGCCTCGCCCGGCCCTGGCTGCGGCTGCTCGCCCGGGAGGGCTTCGGCGTGGGCGAGGTCCTGGACCGGCTCAACCGGCTGCTCCTCGACGACGCGATGGAGGCCGCCGAGGCGGCCGCGCTCATGGTGGCCGCCGCCGGCGGCCAGCAGACGGCGGACACCGGGCAGTCCCGCTTCCTGTCCCTGCTGTACGGAGAACTCGTACCGCTGCCCGAGGGCGGGGTGCGCTGCACCCTGGCCAGCGCCGGCCACCCGCTGCCGCTGCTGCTGCGGCCCGACGGCGAGGTGCGCCCGGCCGCCGAGCCGCAGATGCTGCTCGGGATCTTCGACGACGTCGCGTACGAGAGCGAGAGCTTCGAGCTGGCGCCCGGCGACAGCCTGCTGTGTGTCACGGACGGGGTGACGGAGCGGCGCTCCGGGCCGCTGATGTTCGACGACGGGGACGGACTGGCCCGGGCGCTGGCCGGCTGTACCGGGCTGTCGGCGGACGGGATCGCGGACCGGATCAAGCGGGCGGTGCACGAATTCGCCGAGCGGCCGCCCGACGACGATCTGGCGCTGCTGGTGCTCCAGGCGGGATGAGGCCCCCGCCGGGGGCCGGGCGGCCCTTGTGATCACCGACGTGGCCGGGGGATCCCCGGCGGCGAGCGACAATGGGCGGTATGCCTTCCGTACTGCCCGATGGTGAACCCGTACCCGACGACGGGGCGCTGCCCCGCCATGCCCTGGAAGGCGCCGCCGACCGGCCGCTCGGCTTCTACCTGCACGTGCCGTACTGCGCGACCCGCTGCGGCTACTGCGACTTCAACACCTACACCGCGACCGAGCTGCGCGGCTCCGGCGGCGCGCTGGCCTCCCGGGACAACTACGCCGAGCATCTGATCGGCGAGGTCCGCCAGGCCCGCAAGGTCCTCGGTGACGATCCGCGTCCGGTCCGCACGGTCTTCGTCGGCGGCGGTACGCCGACCCTGCTGGCGGCCGCGGACCTGGTCCGGATGCTGGGGGCGATCCGAGAGGAGTTCGGGCTCGCGGACGACGCCGAGATCACCACCGAGGCCAACCCGGAGTCCGTCGGTCCGGCGTATCTCGCCGAACTGCGGGAGGGCGGCTTCAACCGGATCTCGTTCGGGATGCAGAGCGCGCGGCAGCACGTGCTGAAGATCCTGGACCGTACGCATACGCCGGGGCGGCCCGAAGCGTGTGTCGCCGAGGCCCGGGAGGCGGGCTTCGAGCACGTCAACCTCGACCTGATCTACGGCACGCCGGGGGAGTCCGACGACGACTGGCGGGCCTCGCTGGACGCGGCGATCGGTGCGGGGCCGGACCATGTGTCGGCGTACGCGCTGATCGTCGAGGAGGGCACCCAGCTGGCCCGGCGGATCCGGCGCGGCGAGATCCCGATGACCGACGACGACGCCCACGCGGACCGGTATCTGATCGCGGACGAGGCGATGGCCGCGGCGGGCTTCTCCTGGTACGAGGTGTCGAACTGGGCCCGCACGCCCGAGGGCCGGTGCCTGCACAACGAGCTGTACTGGCGCGGGGCCGACTGGTGGGGCGCCGGGCCCGGGGCGCACAGCCATGTCGGCGGGGTGCGCTGGTGGAACGTGAAGCATCCGGGTGCGTACGCGCAGGCGCTGGCCGAG
>NZ_JBEXPH010000185.1:0-15490 GCF_040611955.1 Streptomyces sp. NPDC006510
CAACCCTCGCGAAGCGGCATACGAGGAAACGGGTATTCCGGCAGTGGAGAAATACGCCCGGGAGCATGTCGAGCGCAGGCGTGCCGAGCCCGCCGCCGACCCCGGCGCCCTCGCCCCGCGCACCGCCCGGACCGTTCCGGTCCCCGTACGACCGCACGTCCTGCTCGGCCAGGCTCTGGGCCTGTCCGGCCAGCGCGTCCGCCTGCCGTGCCTCGGCCAGCGCCCCCTGCGGATCGTTCGACCCGGCCAGCTCCCGGGACCGGTCGAGCTGCCGCTGCGCCTCCGCCAGGCGGGTCCGGGCCCGGCTGCCCACCGCTCCCCGGTTCGTGGTGATGAAGTCGGCCGCGGCGGCGATCGCCGAACGCGCGGTGAGCGTCGCCCCGTCCAGGAGGGAGAGGGCCCGCCGGTCGCGCTGCTCCCGTTCGCGGACCCCGGCCAGCGCCGCGTCGAGCGCCGCGTCCGCCTCCTCCACCCGGCGCAGCGCGTCGATCGGGTCGTACGGACCGGCCCGCATCTCCTCCATCACATCGCCGAGCACCGACTTGGCGCGGGCGATCCGGCCCCCCAGGTCCGCGGTCGGCACACCGTCCCCGGTGCCTTCGAGCAGCCCGCCCGCATCGGCCAGGTCGGTCTCCAGCTCGGTGAGGGCGGCGGGCAGCCTCCCCGCCGCCTCCGCGAGTTCCCCGTTCCGCCGCTCCACCGCGTCGACGAGGGTGGCCGCCTGGTCGACGGCGCCCTCGGTGGCCCGGATGTACACCGCCGCCGCGGAATTGCTGGCGCTGTCCAGCGACTGCCGGCCCCGGTTGAGGCTCGACGTGGCGAAGACCAGGCGGTCCTTGGCCTGCTCGATGTCGCCGACGACGGCGGCGAAGGCCGATTCCGCGTACCGCTCGCGCATCGTGGTCAGGGTGGCCTCGGCCGCGGCGGCCCGCCCGGCGAGAGCCCGGAACGCCGCCTCGGCCGTGGCCAGGGCCTGCGGGGCGTCGCGTTCCAGGGCGCGCAGCCGGTCGAAGTCCTCGGACACGGCGTCCAGACGGTCGCCCGCGTCGGTGCAGCGGCTGATGATCTCGTCCAGCATCCGGCGCCCGGTCGCGTCGTCCTCGGGAAAGGCGTCGTCCAGCCGCTGACGCAGCCGGAACGCCACCGTCAGCTCGTCCTTCGCATAGCCGACGGCCGCCGTGAAGGGGGCCGCGGCCTCCTCGCCGAACTGGGCGGTGGCGTACCCCAGTTCCTCCTCGCTGGTGCGGACCGCGTCGTCGGTGTCCACCAGCGCCTCCTTCGCGCGGGCATCGAGCTGCGGCAGCGGAGTGGGTGGCGCCCCGCCCGGTCCGGGGGCGGGGCCCCAGCCCTTCGCGCCGGGTGTGGTGCGGGTCGCCGTGCGCCGCCTGCGCCGGGTGTACGCGTAGCCGGCCATCGCTGCCGCCCCGCCGACGACGACCACCGGAAGAATCAGGTCCGCGGCGCTCGTCCCGGCGGAGTCACCGGGTCCGGGATCGGCGACGCCAGGAGTGACGGCCGGGGTGGGCACGGCCTTGCCCGCCAGTACGGCGGAGCAGCCGTTCGCCGCGCCGGCCCAGTCGTTCTCCCTGGGCGCGGGCTCGATCGCCGTGCCCGCCACGTCCTGGAGCTGTGCGTCGGTGAGACGCGAGCCCTGTTCGACGGTGTACGCGTACTGCCGGTCGTGGGTGGCGACGGCGAGCAGGATGTCGTCGCGGGCGAGCCCGTTGCGGTCGGCCGTCTCATCGGCCCAGCGCTGCGCGGACCGTCCGGAGAAGTCCCCCACGTACACGACCAAGGGCTGAAGACTGCGGTCCGCGTACAGCCGGTCGAGTGCGCTCCGCACCTGGTCCCTGCGGTCCCCGAGCGTCCCCGCCTTGTCGGTGATCTGCCCGTCCCTGGACAGTGTGACGGGATCGTCGGCGCGAGCGGTCAGCGCTGCGGGAAGGGCCGACCAGCACACCGTCACCAGCACGGTGAGAAGGGCCCGGCCCGGTATGGATATCCGGGTACGGCTCACGAGCGGCATCACATTTGTGAGGCTATGTCCACCCTCCGTCACCCGCGACCCGGCGACCGGGCCCGCCATCGGCACCCGGGCGTGCGTCATGATGCCGTGCATACTGCGACGGCACACCGGCATACAGGGGGAGACGGACGTGCTCACGGGGATCAGGCGCATGGCCGGGAACGCACGGAAACGGGTGGCCGGGCTCCGGTGGACCTGGCCGAGAAGGATCGCGCTGGGAGCGGTCCTGGTGATCGTGGTGCCGGTGCTCACCGCGGGCGTCGCCCTGCGGCTCAACTACTCCGGCGACCCGGGCGACGGCACCCGCACCCGTGGCCGCGACGCCATCTGGCTCGGCCACGCCTGGGTCGACGGGCGCAAGGACGACGCCGACCTCGCCGCGTTCGCCGCCCGGACCGAGGGGACGGGGATCAAGGACCTGTACGTCCACGCCGGGCCGCTGGAACACGACGGCACCCTGCCCGCCGACCGCTACCCCCGGGCCCGGTGGCTGCTCGACGCCGTGCACCGCACCCTGCCCGGCATCCGGGTCCAGGCCTGGCTCGGCGACGTACTCGCCACCGAGGGGCCCGACGGGCTGCGCCTGGAGCGGGCCACGTCCCGCACCGCCGTGGTGGCCTCGGCCCGGCAGATCCTGGACGCCGGGTTCGACGGCGTCCATTTCGACCTGGAACCGCTGCACTCCGGCGACCGCGACTACCTCTCGCTCCTCGACGACCTGGGCGCGCTCACCGGGGCGCGCAAGGCACAGCTGTCGGTCGCCGCCCACCAGATCGACCCGCTGCCGGCGGCACACAGCGTGATCGGCGCGCTCAGCGGCAGCCAGAAGTGGTGGTCGCAGCAGTTCTTCGGACAGGTCGCGCGCCGGGTCGACCAGATCGCCGTCATGTCGTACGACACCTGGATGCCGCTGGAGGGGATGTTCGGCGGCTATGTCGCCCAGCAGACGGCGCTCGCCCTCGAAGTGACGCCGCAGGACACCGATCTGCTGATGGGACTGCCGTTCTTCCACGAGAACGACCTCGGACACCACGAGTCGGCCGAAACGGTCGCGGCCGCGGTCCGGGGCACCAGACTGGGGCTGGGGCGCACGGACCGCGGCCGCGAACGGTTCGGGGTCGCGCTCTACGTCGACTTCGCCGCGCGGGACGGCGACTGGGCGGCGTACCGCGCGGGCTGGAACTGAGAGCGCCCGGCAGTAGGCAGCGCGGGTGAAGGAGCGGCGGCGTACCGGTCCGGGGCCGGGCCCCGAGCGCTCCGCCCCGGACCGGTACACCGCCACGTTTCGGAGCGGTTCAGATGGAGAACCGCTCCTTGGCGAGCAGCGGCCGCACCTTCGACCGGAACCCGCCGGTGCGGAACGGCCGCTGGAGCAGACCGGGGCGGATCGCCTGGGCCAGTGCCGCGGCGATCATGCCCTGGTCGAGCGCCAGCAGGTAGTCGCTGACCCGCCCGGTGCCGACATTGACGGAGTCCCGGAAGCCGTATCCGGCGTGGTAGGCGCCGAAGTCGCGGTCGAGCGCGCGCAGGTTGGCGATCGCCTCGTCCGGTGCGTAGGGCAGGGCCAGGAAGGAGGCGTGCGGGGTGACCACACCATTGGTGAACGCCGAGGCGGGCGGCAGCGGTTCGCCGTCCGTGGTGTACGTGCGGTCGGTGTTGGAGGCGTAGCCGTCGACCTGCATGCCGATCGCGTCGACGCCGTACTCCTGGTAGCCGCCCTCGGGAATGTTGGCGGGGGAGAAGCCCCAGTACCCGTACCCCGCCTCCTCCATGCCGTGCTCGATCTGGCTGCGGACATACCGGCGGTGCGTCAGGCCCCAGGACTGCGGCGACCACTCCGGCTCCGGCACGAACAGAGGCACCATCAGGGCCTCGAACATCGACCCGCCCCAGCTGGGCACGATCTTCCGGCCGCGATGGGTGTAGTGCCCCTGCCAGACGCGTACGCCGTCCATGGCGACGTAACCGCCCCGGGGGTGCTGCTCCTGCCCGTGCTCGGGCAGCATCGTGCGCAGCAGGTGCCAGTAGTGGTCGGGGGGCAGTGAGCCGTCCGCGATACCCAGGTAACTGGCCATCCGCGGCTCGGTGTTCAGCGCGCCGTAATGGTGGCCGGTGGGCTCCTCCTTGTCGGGCCAGAACCCTCCGCGCAGCTGGCCGGGGCCGGCGACCGGGTCGGCCGGGTCGTACGGCGTGTAGTAGTAGGACCAGTCGGCGGTCGCCAGGATGCGGGCGATACGGGGGCGCAGCGCGGGTGCGGCGTCGGCGGCGATGCGCAGGCCGGTGATCAGCCAGGCGTTGTCGACGGAGGAGAGGAACGGGTGTATCGGATCGCCGGTGCCGGGCCACTCGGTGAGGACCGAACCGTCGTGCGCGTCGTACCAGTTGAGCCAGAAGCCGTGGTGGCGCTCCAGCTTCTCGACGGCCCGCACGGTGTGCTCCAGCCTGCGGCGCATCGTGTCGTCGTCGATCACCCCGAGCCCGGCGGCGGCCACGGTCGACCAGAGGCCGCAGCCGATGTTGGTGGGGGAGGTCTGACGCGACTGGACGGGGGTGCCGGGCCTGCTGACATCGATCTTGTCGACGGCCAGACCGAAGTCGGTCGTCATGGCCTCGATCGAACGGTACGTGTCGCGGAACCAGCGCTGGAGCAGCGGTGCGTGCGAGCCGCGCACGGGCCGGTCGGCGGCGCCCGCCGGGGGCGCGGCCACGGCTCCGAGCGACAGGGCGGCGGCACCTGTTCCCGCTGCGGTGAGAAACGTACGACGGTCCATCAGAATCCTTCGAAGAAGAGCCACCGACTGTGGGCGGTGGGCGGATTTCGTTCGTCGGTCGTGATTGCGGGCGCGGGGCGCCGTGCTGCGTACGGCACCCGCGTGCGCCACCGCACGTGAGCAGGGCTGGACACGAGCGGCGCCGCACGCGGGCACAGGGCCCCGGGGGCCCTGCTGTACGGGAACCGGCGTCCGTCAGGTGCCGCCGGTTCCCGTACGGCGGGAGCTGTCAGGTAGCTCCCGGTCGGGGGGAGCCGACATCGGTCGGCTCGGTGGCCGAGGTCAGTCGGCGATGCGCGGCAGTGCGCGGGTGCGGCCCATCTCGCCCAGCCAGACGGCGGACGGCTTGGGCAGCCGCTCGAAGGTCTCCGGGTCCCAGCCGATCAGGCCGAAGGTGGGCTTGTAGGAGCCCCACTCGTAGTTGTCGAGCGCGCTCCAGGCCAGGTAGCCCTGGATGTTCAGGCCGTCCTGGATCGCGGAGGCGACCTCGTTCAGGGCGCCGGTGTAGTAGTCGACCCGACGGCTGTCGTCGTCGGTCGCGATGCCGTTCTCGGTGACGATCAGCGGGATGTTGTTGCCCAGGACCTCGGCGGTGTGGCGCAGCGCGTAGCCGACCGCGGAGGGGTAGTACTCCCACTGCGTGAGGGTGCGCTCGACGCCCTCGGCGGTGGGTATCGGGCCGTCGGTGCCGATCTTGGTCCGGGTGTAGGACTGCACACCGATCCAGTCGTCGCCGCGGGCGGCCTCGATGAAGACGTCCTCGCGGGGGTGACGGTAGGCCGCGGTGACCTCCTCGGCGCCGGGCAGGGCCTGGTAGACCTGGTTGGCGATGGTCCAGCCGACCTGGATGTCCGGGTTGATCGCCCTGACCTCCTTGACGGCCGCGTGGTGCGCGGCGATGACGGCCTCGGTGGTCTCGTCGTCGGGGGTCGGCAGTCCGGCGGGCGGGAAGCTGTTGTCACCGCGCTTGGCCTGACCGGCCATCACGGCGATCATGTTCGGCTCGTTGATGGTGCAGACGTGGCTGACGCCCTCGGCGATCACCGGCGCGCAGGCCGCGACGTAGCGCGCGAAGAGCTCGGTCGCGCCCTCGGCGGTCCAGCCGCCGCGCGCCTCGAACCACTGCGGCACGGTGAAGTGGTGCAGGGTGATCATCGGGCGCAGGCCGCGCTCGACGGCGCCCTCGACCATGCGGCGGTAGTGGGCGAGTTCGGCCCGGGAGAACCGGCCCTCGGCCGGCTCGATGCGCGCCCACTCGATGGAGAACCGGTAGTCGGTGAAGCCCAGACCGGCCAGCGTGTCCATGTCCTCGTGCCAGCGGTGGTAGCTGTCGCAGGCGTCCAGGCTGGGCTCCTGGATGTGGGTGCCCGCGGCGTGCTCCTTGACCCACCAGTCGCTGTTGGTGTTGTTGCCCTCGATCTGGTGGGCGGCCGTGGAGGCGCCCCACAGGAAGTTGTCGGGGAACGGGACCTGGGTGTGCGTCATCGCAAACTGTCTTTCTGGTGATGAAGGGGTGTGGCCGACGGGGTGCGGGGCCGTGGCCTCGTACGTTTCGGAGGGCTGCCGGGGGCTACTTCATGCCCGCGGTGGCGATGCCCTGGGTGAAGTGCCGCTGGAGCGCGATGAACAGGACCACGACGGGCAGGACGACCAGCAGGGAACCGGCCATCAGCATGCCGTTGGACCCGCCCGCCTTGTTGGGGTCGGTGGCGAAGGTGGCCAGCGCGACCGGCAGGGTGTACTTGTCGGGGTCGTTGGTCGCGATGAGCGGCCAGACGAAGTTGTTCCAGGAGCCCAGGAACGTGAAGATCGAGAGCGTCGCCAGCGCGGGCTTCACCAGCGGCATCACGATCCGCCAGAAGATGTACCACTCACCGGCGCCGTCCATCCGGGCCGCTTCCAGCAGCTCGTCCGGGATCGACTGCATGAACTGCCGCATCAGGAAGACCCCGAAGGCTCCGGCGGCGAACGGCAGCACCAGACCGGCGTAGGAGTCGATCAGCTGCAGCTTGCTCATCAGTACGAACAGCGGCAGCAGCATCAGGTTGCCGGGCACCATCAGGGCGCCGAGCACCAGGCCGAAGATCTTGTTGCGGCCGGCGAAGTTCAGCTTGGCCAGGGCGTACCCGAGCATCGAGCAGAACACCAGGTTCGAGACGGTGACCAGTACCGCCACGATCACCGAGTTCATGAAGTACAGCGGCAGATCCAGCTTGTCGAGCAGCTCCCGGAAGTTCTCCAGGGTCCACTCGGTCGGGATCCACACGGGCGGGCTGGCCGTCAGCTCCGCTTGCGTCTTGAAGGCCGAGAGAGCCATCCACAGGAACGGCGCCGACATGATCAGCAGGCCGACCGACAGCAGGACGTAGACGAGGACGCGCTTCGGGTTGCGGGCCTTCTTCGTCACGGACGGCGGTGTGTCCGCGGGCTTCTTCGCGGGTGCCGTCGAGACGGCGCCCGGTGCACTGGTGGCGCTCATTTCGTGTTGTCCTTCAGCAGTCGGAGCTGCAGCACCGTGATGCCCATGATCACTACGAAGAGGACATACGCCATGGCACTCGCATAGCCCATGTGGAAGAAGTTGAAGCCCTCGCGGTACATGTTCAGCGAGACGGTGAGCGTGGAGTCCGAGGGACCGCCCTGGGTCATCACGAACGGCTCCTCGAAGACATTGAGGTAACCGATGGTCGTGATCACCGTGGCGTAGAGCAGCGTGGGCCGCAGCAGGGGCACGGTGATGCCCCTGAACTCCTGCCAGACACTCGCGCCGTCCAGCCGCGCGGCCTCCCGCACCTCGGTGGGGATGGCCTGAAGACCGGCGATGAAGAGCACCATGACCGTACCGAGGTTGCGCCAGACCGCCATCGCGATCATCGAGGGCATGGCGAGCGTCTCGGAGCCCAGGAAGTCGGGCGAGGTGAGCCCCACTTCGGAGAAGAGGCCCGCGATGAGCCCGTCGCTCGGGTCGAGCACGAACCGCCAGACCACGGCGACCGCGACGATGGTCGTGACCACCGGGGCGTAGAAGCCGACGCGGAAGAAGGTCCGCGCCCGGTCGATGCCGTTGTTCAGCAGTACGGCGACGACCAGCCCGAGAAAGATCGTCAGCGGGACGCCGATCACCACGAAGTACGCCGTGTTGAACAGCGACTTGAGGAACTTGTCGTCGCTGAACAGATTGACGTAGTTCTCGAAGCCGATGAAGTTCGCGTCCAGCGGGCGCGTGACATTGCGCAGCCCGAAGTCGGTGAAGCTCATCACCAGCGTGGCGAGGATCGGGAACGCCATGAAGACGAGGAAGAGGACGAGGAAGGGAGTGGAGAACAGCCAGCCGGCCACGTTCTGCACGCCCATCGAGGCCTTCTTGCCACCCCGGCGACCCGCGGGCCCGGCGGCCGGGGACCCGGAGGCCCCCGGCCCGGCCTGCGCCTTGGCCGCCTGCGCGGCCTTTGAGGTCATGGTGCGCATGACTCCTACTTCATGTGGCCTTCGATTACTTCAGGAGGCCTTCGATTTGGGACTGGGCCGTCTTGAGCGCGTCCTCGGCGGACGCCTTGCCCTGGGTGACCTTGGCGATGGCCTGGTCGACCTTGTCGGTGATCTCCGTCCAGTTGGACAGCGACGGGGAGGACTTGGCGGTGTCCATCTGCTTCTTGAACACCTGGAGGTCGGCGTCGTCGGCGAGGGCGCCGGAGGTCCAGGCGGCGGTGTTGGCCGGCAGGTCCTTGGTGCGCTTGTACCAGTCGACCTGGCCCTCGGTGTCCGTCAGGTACTTGATGAACGCGGTGGCGGCCGCCTTGTGCTCGCTGTCCTTGGAGATCACCAGGGAGGAGCCGCCGGCCATGGAGACGGAGGACTTGTCGGCGGGCACGTTGGCCACCGCCCACTTGCCCTTGATCTGCGGCTGGCCCTCGTTCAGCAGGGTGACGTGCCAGGGGCCGCCGAAGAACATCGGGACGCGGCCGTTGCCGAAGTCCTTCACCACGTCGTAGCCGGGCTGCACGGACTTGTTGGAGAGCCCCTTGTCGAAGTACGAGCCGTACTCCTTGAGCGCCTTGACGGCCTCGGGGCTGTCGATGACGGCCTCGCCCTTGTCGTTGACGATCTCGCCGCCGGCCGAGTACAGGAAGGAGTAGAAGTTCTGCACCGTGTCCAGGCCGCTGGGCTGGATGGACAGGCCCCACTTGGTTCCGGCCTTCTTCTGGTAGGCCGAGGCGAGGTCCTGCATCTCCTTCCAGTCGGTCGGAGCCTTGCTGACGCCGGCCTTCTCGGCCAGGTCGGTGCGGTAGTAGAGGACGCGGGTGTCGACGTACCACGGCACGCCGTACGCCTGGCCGTCCACCTCGCCCTGCTTCCAGCCGGACTGGAAGAAGTCCTTCTCGTTGAAGGTCTTGGTGTCGACCGGCTCCAGCACACCGAGCTCGGCGAACTCGCCCATGTAGCTGCCGCCCATCTGCGCCACGTCCGGCAGGGTGCCGGCGGCGGCCGCGGAGACCAGCTTCTGGTGGGCGACGTCCCAGCCGACCGGGGTCACCTTGACGGTGATGTTCGGGTTGGCCTTCTCGTAGACCTTGGCCACATCCGCGAGCTTCTCGCCCTCGGCCCCCATGGCCCAGACGGTGAGCGTCTGCTTCTTGTCCGCGGCGACGTCGTCACCGGAGCTGCCGCAAGCGGTCAGGCCCAGCGTGAGTGCGGCTGCGACTGCGATACCGATCGAGGCGTTTCTGGCGGTGCGGGGCATGGAGGGCTCCTCCTTGAGCAATCCTGATGTATGCGCTGCCTGTAAGCGCATACATCACTCTGCGGCAGACATTCGGGAATCCGCAAGAGGGTGCTAGGTCACACTCGTGCAACGTGCTGGACATCTGAATGTTCAACTTGGCACGGTATGCGCGCCATTTGCGAAATTGGGGATGGTGTGACCGATTTCGCTCACAGCTCCAAGATGATCAAGGTCTGTGTCGCCCCGGGCGGGGCCGATACGGTCGTGCTCATGACTTCGTTCGAACATGACTTCCCCTTCGATCCGGCTTACGGGCAGACGCTCCAGGACCTGCTGGGCGTCCCCGCCCCGGCCGCTCCGGACGATTTCGACGCCTTCTGGCAGGCCCGCCACGCGGAGGCCCGCAAGGTCGCCACGGAGCCGGAGCTCGGGCCGCTGGAGGAGGAGCGCGACGGGGTGCGGATCCACGGTGTGACCTTCACCTCGGTGGGCGGGGTGCGGCTCGGCGGCTGGGTGGCGCTGCCCGCCGAGGGGCCGGCGGAGTACGGATTCGTCATCGGACACGGCTACGGCGGCCGGGACGAGCCGGGCCCCGACGTGCCGCTGCCGCTGCCCCGGGCCGCGGCGATCCTGCCGTGCGTACGGGGCATGGGGACGCGCGGTCTGCACCCGGGCATCCCGGACGTGTCCGGTGCGCATGTGCTGCACGGCATCGGCTCGCGCGACACGTATGTCATCGGCGACTGCGTGGCGGACCTCTGGTGCGCGGCGTCGGCGCTGCGCGAACTGGTGCCGGAGCTGGCGCCGGGGGAGGGTGGCCCGGGGCTCGGCTACCTCGGGGAGAGCTTCGGCGGCGGGCTCGGCGCGCTGGCCCTGCCCTGGGACGACCGGTTCGGGGCCGCGCAGCTGACGGTGCCGACCTTCGGCAACCACCCGCTGCGGCTCACCCTGCCGTGCGTCGGCAGCGGCGAGTCGGTGCGCGGATACCACCGGGACCACCCAGAGGTCACCGAGGTGCTGCCGTACTTCGACGCCGCCACGGCCGCGACGCGGCTGGAGCTGCCCACGCTGGTGGCCGCGGCGCTCTTCGACCCCTCGGTGCCGCCGCCGGGGCAGTTCGCCGTGCACAACGCGCTGGCCGGTGAGCACGAGCTGCTGGTGCTGAGCGCGGGGCACTTCGAGCACGAGGGCACGGCGGTGGCGGTGGCGGAGCTCCAGGCGGCCCGGCGGCGGTTCTTCGGGGCGCACCTGGGGCGCTGACCCGGTGGGCCCGGGGGGAGGCGGCGGGCGGCGGGGCCGGGTGCGGGTGGTCGCGGCACGGAAAGTGCCGTGGGGGTCGCGCTTGCCGGGATCCGGCTGCTTCCGGATGCGGCCCGGCGGGCGGGGCTGAGCGAGGGCGGTAAGAAGAGCGTCGGTTCGGGCTTGGACGGTTGCCCGACAGGGCGAGCGGACCCGGCACGTACGCCGGGGTGCCGGTCAGCCGCGGCTCGGGCATCGGTTCGGGCTTGAGCGGTTGCCCGACAGGGCGGGCCCGGCCCGCCGCCGGGGTGCTGGTCAGCCGCAGCCGCAGCTCGCGCGGCGGGCCAGGGAGACCGGCAGCATCAGGGAGACCGGGTCGCGGTCCCGGTCGGCGAGCCGCCGCACCAGCAGTTCCACGGCCTCCTCGCCGAGGCGGCGCATGGGCTGCCGCACGGTCGTCAGCGTCGGGCGCACGAGCCGGCCCAGCGGAATCCCGTCGAACCCGGTCACGGCGATGTCCTCCGGGACCCCGAGCCCGCGCCGTTCCAGCGCGTGCAGACCGCCGACGGCCATCTGGTCGTTGGCGAACAGCATCGCCTGAGGCCGTTCCCCGCCTTGGTCGAGCAACGCGTCCGTGACCCGGAAGCCCTCGGCCTGGGTCATCATCGTGGCGCGCATGGTGGGCGCGTCCGGCACCGGGAGCCCCGCCCCGCGGCATGCCTCCTGGAAGCCCGCGAACCGTGCCTCGGCGTCCGGGGACGCGGCCTCCCCGCCGATGAAGGCGAGGCGGCGCAGCCCGTGGTCCTCGATCAGATGGCGGGTGACCGTCCGCTGCCCGTCGGTGTTGGCGACGACGATGTGGTCGAGATGGTCGATGCCGCGCCGGCCCGCCACCATGACCACCGGCAGCCGCCGCGAGATCACTTCGAGGTCGGCGGTGGGGACGGTGCCGGCCAGCACCGCGAAGCCGTCCACCCGTCCCGCGACATTGGCGACCAGGCTCTCCGGACCGCCCTTCAGCGAGGCCGCGATCAGCAGGGCGTAACCGTGGTGGCGGGCCGCCCGTTCCATGCCCCGGATGATCTGGTCGGAGTAGAGCATGAAGGCGTGGTCGTCGTCCTCGTCCGTCGCCGCCGCCTCGTTCTCGGTGTCCGGGTCCGAGTAGTCGGGAAAGCAGAGGCCGAGCACACCGGTGGTGCGGCTGGCCAGCCCACGGGCGCTGCCGCTCGGTACGTAGCCCAGCTCGCGGGCCGCCTCCAGAACCCGCTCGCGGGTCTGGGCGCGTACCGAATCGGGGGTGCGGTAGACCCGGGAGACCGTGGCGATGGAGACGCCCGACCGCTCGGCGACGTCGTACACCGTTGGCGCGCTCACTCGACCGACCGTCCGCTTCTTCTTCCGTGCCGAAGCACCTGCTGTTGCATGTACCGACCCTCTTCTGAAAGCGCATTCACACTAGATCGCGGGCAGCGTGACGGGCAAGACCGCCCTGGAGAAAGACAGGTAACCTTGCAAGGTGCCCTGTGCATCTTTTACGTTCCAGGCATGCCGGAACCGACTGGAACCACCCCCGCGGGCCGCCGCCCCGCGCCGTCCGCCGAGCCGGATGCCGAACAGCTGGCGACGCGGCTCGCCGACGTGGTCGGCCGGTTGCTGCGGCGGCTGCGCAGTACGTCGTCGGGCGGCCTGCTCACGCCGACACAACGCTCCGTGCTCGCCAGGCTGGACCGTGAGGGTCCGGCCACCACGGCCGCGCTGGCCCGTGCGGAGTACGTGCGTCCGCAGTCCATGCGGCTGACCCTCGGCGCGCTGGAGAGCCAGGGGCTCGTCGAGCGGGCGCCCGATCCGGCCGACGGCCGGAAGTCGGTGATGTCGCTCACGGAGTCCGGCAGCGCGTCGCTCGCCGCGGTCCGGGCCGCCAAGCACGACTGGCTCGCCGAGGCCATCGCGGCCGAGCTCGACGGGGCCGAACGGCGCACCGTGGCCGAGGCCACCGAGCTGCTGGACCGGCTGATCGGGAAGTGATGGCACCGGCGCCGGGCGTGCCGGGCAGCCGTCCGGCCCCCGCCGCACCGCTGACCGTCACCGACCGCGCCCCGCACATCCGTACCCGTACCCGCGGTCCGGCCCGTACCGGCCCCGCGCACCCCCACCCGCGTCCCAACCGTTCACCCCCGCCACCACAGGAGCACCACCATGACCGCCACCACCCTGGACCCGAAGACCGCCCTGGTCGTCATCGACCTCCAGAAGGGCATCGTCGCCCGCGAGACCGCCCACCCCGCCGCCGGCATCGTCGCCAACTCCGTCACCCTCGCCGACGCCTTCCGGGCCAAGGGGCTCCCGGTCGTCCTGGTCCATGTCGTCGACGGCGCACCCGGCCGCAGCGAGGCGCCCGTGGGGTCCGGCGGACGGCCGCCCGCCGACTGGGCGGACATCGTGCCCGAACTCGGCCCGCGCGAGGGCGACATCGTGGTCACCAAGCACACCTGGGGCGCCTTCCACGGCACCGACCTCGACCTCCTGCTGCGCCGCGGCGGTGTCACCCAGATCGTCCTCACCGGCATCGCGACCAGCATCGGCGTCGAGTCCACCGCCCGCTCGGCGCACGAGCACGGCTACAACGTCACGATCGCCACGGACGCGGTCACCGACATGGACGCCGACGCCCACCGCAACAGCGTCGAGAAGATCTTCCCGCGCCTGGGCGAGACGGACACGACGGAGGCGATCGTCAAGCTGCTCGGCTGACCCTCCTGGCCGGCCCGATCCCCGGGGCCGGCCCGAACGTCCCGCCGGCCCGGCCCCCATAGCCGGTCGTCCGGCTCCGTGCGGCGCGGCAATCGGGGCGCTCCGCCGCACGGGTGAGGTTCGGGGCCTGCGCGCCGTGTCTGCGCCGCCTCTCGCGCGGGGGCGCCTTCAGTGGGTGGGCGGAATCAGTGTGATCAACTGCATATGCCACCAAAAACGCACAATCTGGCACACCCGCGGATGGGTGGGTCGGGCCGGCCCCGGAGGTATCAGCCATGTCCCACGTCGGCGTCCCGCGGGGGACGGCTCGAAAGCGCCGCTCCCTCGCGCTCCTCACGGCGGGTGTGCTGACGCTCCCCGTACTGGCGGGCTGCAGCTCCGACGACAGCGGCACGGGCGCCGGGACCGTCCCCCAGGACGTCGCGGTGGCCGACCGGAGCCTGGTCGCCGAGGGCTCCACGGTCAACTGGGCGATCGACGCCGTGCCCACCACCCTCAACGCCTTCCAGGCGGACGCCGACGGTTCCACCACCCGGATCACCGGTGCCCTGCTGCCGACGCTCTTCCCGCTGGACGCCAAGGGCAGGCCGCAGCTCGACCCGGACTATCTGAAGTCCGCGAAGGTGATCGAGCGCGAGCCCAGGCAGGTGGTGCTCTACCGGCTCAACCAGCAGGCGGTGTGGAGCGACGGCCGGGACATCGGGGCGTCCGACTTCGTAGCCCAGTGGCGGGCGCTGAGTGGCAAGGACTCGGCGTTCTGGACCGCCCGCAACGCCGGCTACGAGCGCATCGAGAAGATCGAGCGCGGCGCCGACGACCTGGAGGTACGGGTCACCTTCGCCAAGCCGTACGCGGACTGGCGCTCGCTGTTCTCGCCGCTGTACCCGAAGGAGGTGACCGGCTCCCCGGACGCCTTCAACGACGGGGCCCGGACCACCCTCAAGGCCACCGCGGGACCGTTCCGGCTGCGCGGTGTGGACAAGAAGACGGGCGAGGTCACACTGGTCCGCAACCCGCGTTGGTGGGGCAGCCCGGCCAAGCTCGACTCGCTGGTCTTCCGGGCCGTCGCGCCGCAGGACCGGACCGAGGCCCTCGCCGCGGGCAAGGTCGACGTGGCCGACGTCGACGCCGCTGCCGCGCACCGGATCGCGCAGGCGGCCCGCGACAAGGGCGCGAACGGGCAGCCGCTCGCCCATGGACCCGGCTCCGGGACGGGCCCGGCCGCGGCCCTGCGCTCCTGGGCCGCGGCACACGGCTCGAACGCCAAGGAAGCGGCCGCCGCTCGGGCGGCCAGGGAGAAGAACCGGGCCGCCGCCGAGGCGTACGCCGCCCAGCAGGACGGGCTGAGCGCCTATGCGGTGCGCAAGTCGCTGGACCCCGCCTACACCCAGCTCGCGCTGAACGGCGAGTCCGGACCGCTCGCCGACGACCGGGTGCGCCGGGCGGTCGCCCGGGCCCTGAACCGCCAGGAGCTCGTCGACACCGTGCTCAAGCCGCTCGGTCTGCCCGCGCAGCCGGTCGGCAGCCACTTGGCCCTGGCCGGACAGCCGGCGTACAAGGACAGCAGCGGCGCACTCGGCGGCCAGGACACCGAGGAGGCGCAGGCGCTGCTGGCCGACGCGGGCTGGACGCCGGAGGGCGCGGCCGACAAGCCGGACGGCACCGAGGCCGGAAAGAAGGGCGCGAAGGACCCGGAGAAGAAGGGGACGGCCCCGGCCGCCGGGAAGGCGGGCAGCGCGGACGGCAAGAGCGGCGACGGTGCGGACCGGCACGAGCCCGCCGCCGACGACGGCCTGTACATCGTCGGCGACGACAGCAAGCACGGCGAAGGCGGCCCGGCGGGCGACGCCACCCACGTACTCGCCCCCGCCCCCGCCGCCGCGTTCCACAGCTCCGCCCTGCTGCGCCAGGCCGGATACCTCTCCGGGTCCGGCACGTCCGAGGACGTCCCCTCCAGGGCCACCGCCCGGAACCAGCGGC
>NZ_JBEXPH010000186.1:0-15377 GCF_040611955.1 Streptomyces sp. NPDC006510
ATCGGCCTGGCCAACTCGGCAAGCCCCGCAGCGGCGAATTCGGATACGGCGTCGGGCGGTGGCGGGGGGGGGGGGGGGGCGCCCCCGGGGGGGGCGCCCGGGGGGGGCGCGCCCCCCGCCCGCCCCCCGGCATGGGGGGCGTGGGCGGAGGCCCGGGTCCCCGTCACCACCCTGGTGATCGGCGAGGGCGGTTCGGGCGGCGCGCTGGCGCTCGCGGCGCCGGGGAACACCCATGTCACCCGGGACAGCTACTTCTCGGTGATCGCCCCGGAACCGGCGGCGGCGATCCTGAAGCGCACTCCGGACGAGGTGCACGCCACGGCCGATCAGCTGCGGCTGCGCCCCCAGGACTTGGTGGAACTGGGCTTCGCCCGCTCGGTGGTGGGGCCGCCGCGGGAGTGAGGCGCGCGCGGGGCCGGGGACGTGCCACGGGAGTGCGGCGCGCGGGGCCGTCACGGCTGAGGGTCCCGCGCGTCGTACCGCGCGAAGCCGCGCCACCGCAGCGCCAGCAGGGCCACGGCGACGACACAGGCGATCCCGCCCCCGGTCACCGCCAGGCCGGGCGAGGTCAGGTCGGCGACCGATCCCGCCAGGAAGTCGCCGAGCCTCGGTCCGCCCGCCACGACGACGATGAACACGCCCTGGAGCCGTCCGCGCATCCCGTCCGGCACGGCCGCCTGGAGCATGGTGTTGCGGAAGACCATCGAGGTGGTGTCCGCGCACCCGGCGAGCGCCAGGAGGATCAGCCCGAGCCAGAGCTGCCGGGTCAGGCCGAAGACCGCGATGGCGGTGCCCCAGCAGGCGACGGCGAGCAGCACGGCGAGACCGTGACGCCGGACGCGTCCCAGCCATCCGGAGAACACCCCGCCGAGCAGCGCCCCGAACGCCGGAGCGGCGACCAGCAGTCCGGTGGTCTTCGCGTCACCGCCGTACCAGAGGACGGCGACGACCGGGAACAGCGCCCGGGGATGGGCCAGCACCATGGCGCACAGATCGGTGAAGAAGGTCATCCGGAGATTGGGCCTGGTCCCGAGGAAGCGCAGCCCGTCCGCGACGGACGCCCGCTTGTCCCCCGCGCCCTCCTCCCGCTGCGGCAGCATGGCGGGCAGCCGCCACATCGCGTAGAGCGAGGCGGTGAAGGTGATGGCGTCGACGGTGTACGCGGCCCGGTAGCCCCACCAGCCGACGACGAGCCCGCCGAGCATCGGCCCGACCAGTGTTCCGGTGGTGCCGGTCATGGAGTTGAGCGCGTTGGCGGCGGGCAGCTGCTCGGCCGGCAGCAGCCGGGCGATCATCGAGCTGCGGGCCGGTGAGTTGACCGCGAAGCAGGCCGCCTGGAGGGCGACGACGGCGTACAGCAGTCCCACCTGCTCCACCCCGGCGACGGTGATGGCAACGAGTGCGACGGAGAGCACGAACGACCCGGCGGAACTGGCCAGGCCCAGCTTGCGCCGGTCGATGGTGTCGGCGACGGCCCCGCCGTACAGCCCGAAGACGACCAGCGGCAGGAACGAGCAGAAGCCGATGAGCCCGACCGAGAAGGCGGACCCGGTGATGTCGTAGACCTGGAGCGACACGGCGAGCGCCGTCATCCCCTGCCCGACCCAGGAGACCGTGTTCCCGAACCAGAGCCGCCGGTAGTCGGGGGAGCTCCGCAAGGGCGTCAGGTCGGCGAATATGCGGGTGCGAGGGGCGGGTTCTTCGGTCGTTTCGGTCACGCCGGATAGTAACGACCGGGCCGGTCCGCACGGTTGGGGCACTGTGCGGACGGCCGGCTACCTCCAGTGGATTCCTGACGGCCGGGCAGGCTTGTACACGGTTCCGTTGTGCCGCTGGGTGCGGCGCTCGAACAGCGTGGCGTACAGGCCGCTCCTGCCGAGGAGTTGGGCGTGTGTGCCGGACTCGACCAGCCGCCCCTCGTCCAGGACGAGGATGCGGTCGGCGTCCGCGGCCAGGGCCAGGTCGTGGGTGATCACGATGGTGGTGCGGCCCCGGGCCAGCCGTCGCAGGGGTTCGAGGATGCGTTCCGCGGCCAGCCGGTCCAGTCCGGTGGTGGGCTCGTCGAGGAGGAGGACGGGCGCGTCGCGCAACATGGCGCGGGCGATGGCGATGCGCTGCAACTGGCCGCCGGAGAGCCGGGAGGTACCGGTGGAAATGACGGTGTCATATCCGTCCGGGAGGACTTCGACGAACGCGTGGGCGTCCGCCGCCCGCGCGGCCCGCACGACATCGTCGTGGCTCGCGCCGGGGTGTCCGCAGCCGATGTTCTCCTCGATGGTGTCGTGCAGGACGAGCGTGTCCTGCGGCAGCAGCGTGACGTTCCGGCGCAGGTAGGTCAGTGGCAGCCGGTCCACGGACACACCGTCCAGCCGTACGCTGCCGGCGTCCGGGTCGTAGAACCTCAGCAGCAGCGCCGCCAGGGTCGACTTGCCCGCACCGCTGGGGCCGGTGATGACCAGCAGTTCCCCGGGACTTGCGGTGAACGAGAGGTCCCTGAGCACCATTTCGCTGCTGCCGGGGTAGTGGAAGAACACCTGGCGCGCCTCCACCTCACCGAGCGCCCGGCTCCGCGGCGGCACGGGCACGGAGTCGCCCGGGTCGGTGACGGAGGGCTCGGCGTCGAGGATCTCCAGCAGTCGTTCGGCGCCCGCGGTCGCGGCGGTGGCCGTCAGACCGAGCTGGCCCAGCGAGCGGATCGGCGGGTAGAGGTAGCCGATGAAGGCGGCGAAGGCCAGCAGCTGTCCGAGGCTCATCCGGCCGGCCGAGATCTCCCACGCGCCCAGACCGATGATCGTCAGGACGCACAGCGTTTCGAGGACCTCGATGAACTGCTCGTAGAACTCGGTGAGCCGGACGGCCTTCACCGCGGCCTTCAACCGCAGCCGCGCCTTGCTGCTGAGCCGGGCCTCCTCGTCCTGCTGCCTGTTGTACGCCTGGGTCATGACGACGTTGACCAGCGTCTCCTCGACCACGGCCGTGATGGCGCCGTCCGCCGCGCGGCCGCGCCGGGACACCGCGCGCAGGGGCTTGGCGAACCCACGGGTCGTGATCAGGAGGATCGGGACCATGACGAAGGTGGCGAGGGCCAGGTCCCAGCGCAGCCACAGGGCCGCCGCGGCGTAGAAGACGGTGCCGAAAAGCGCCGACGAGGCCCCGACGATGCCGGAGACCACCAGGGCCTCGATGGCCTCCACGTCGCCGGTCAGCCGCTCCACCAGGTCGCCGCGGCGATTGCGCTGGAAGAAGTGCGGCGGGAGCGTCTGGAGATGGCCAAACACCCGGGCCCGCAGCCGCAGCACGAAACGCTCGGCGGTCCAGACCGCGAGCGAACTGCCCAGGTACCCCACCACAGCACCGGCGACCGCCACCGCGAGCCACTGGGCGGCGGGTTTCCAGAAGGCGCTGACGGTGCCGGTCTGCAGTGCCTTGTCGGTGAGTTCGGCGAAGAGCAGGACGGTGACGGTCTCGGCCAGGGCGGCCAGGACCGCGCACAGGAAGATGACGACGAGCCAGCGCCGGTCGCCTCTGGTCAGAGGCCAGAAGCGCCGGAAGGACATCACGATGCTGACCGGGTCGGTGCGGATCGGAACATCCGTCACCGTGTCCTCGGGCGGCTCCTCGGTACGGGCAGAACGCTGGAGTGAGCTGCGAAAGCGCATGGGCATCACGTCACAGAGGTGCTCGGGCTATGGACCTGGCCAGAGAAATGGGCCCAAACGACGAGGCGGACCCGCGCTGTGCGCGAGCCTGCCTCGAGTTGGGGTCAGGGGTCGGGAGTGAAGGGTGTCAGCAACCCCAGCGACGTCCACGCCGGTCGAACCGGTCGTAGTCGTAGTCGTCGAAGTAGTCACGGAACCCACGTCCGCGTCCACGTCCGCCATAACCGCGTCCGCGTCCACGATCGCCGTATCCGCCGCGATCCCTGTCCCTGTGGTCGAAGATGCTGCGAACCTTCATCTTCGCCTCCTCTGGAGGAGTTCACTGCGCCGCTCCATGCTCTTGCTGCGGCACTTTCGACACTACGTCCGACCCCTACGGCCAACAAGTCGTAGAAGCCGTAATCAAGGATTAAAGGGGACGAAATACCGTAATCCTTCGCAGCGTTGCCATAAGTGACTCTCCGGACATGACGCATCGACACGGAACGGGCGGGCCCCCGGCCGGACTTCACCGGCGCGACCCGCCGGGCCGACGCACGGCCACTTGATCTTGCCCCGGGGCTATGGTGAGGGCCCCCACGGAATCCGTGAGGGCCCTCATACCTACGTATACGCAGGTCATAACGTTTCTGCCGGTACCTCGGCAGTGGGGCGGGTGGGACTCGAACCCACGGCCGACGGATTATGAGTCCGCTGCTCTAACCGGCTGAGCTACCGCCCCTTTTCGGCGTGGCGCGTACAAGTGTGCGCGCCGTCTGCCGCAGCATAGCCGGTCATACGATCTCTCGCTCCGGATGGCCGGCTTCGCATGACCATGAAGACCGCACCGCCGGCCGTCCGGTTCCGGAT
Organism: Streptomyces sp. NPDC006510; assembly: GCF_040611955.1. Lineage (NCBI taxonomy): Bacteria > Bacillati > Actinomycetota > Actinomycetes > Kitasatosporales > Streptomycetaceae > Streptomyces > Streptomyces sp. NPDC006510. Next base: position 4,509 of record NZ_JBEXPH010000186.1, read on the forward strand.
GGAGCGAAGTACACGCGAAAGAGTCACATGCACCCCACACGCACCACGGTGACGACCGTCGGCGGACACACGAAAAAGGACCCCTCGGGGTCCTCTTCCGTTCCGCTCCCCCGACTGGACTCGAACCAGTAACCCTCCGGTTAACAGCCGAATGCTCTGCCAATTGAGCTACAGGGGATCGCGCTCCCCCGACTGGACTCGAACCAGTAACCTGCCGGTTAACAGCCGGCTGCTCTGCCAATTGAGCTACAGGGGATTGCTGCGTGTGCACCGAACCCTACCCACCTGGCTGGTGCCGGGCGGCGCGCGTTCGCTGCGACACATACATTAGCGCAAGCAGGGGGGTGCTTTGCCAATCGGTATCCCCCCGGGTGATCTCCGGTGCCCGCGGGTAGGCGGGCAGCACACGTCGCACTGAGCGTCGCACTGAGCAAGGAAGGGTGGCAGCCATGCGGTACCGGCTCACGTTCATCGCCGGACTGGCCCTCGGATACGTGATCGGGGCACGGGCCGGACGCGAGCGCTACGAGCAGCTGAAGAATTCCGCACGCCAGTTCGCCCAGAATCCGGCCGTGCGCAATACCGCCGAGTCCGCGGCGCAGAGCGGCCGCGATCTGGCCGGCAAGGCGTACCACGCGGTGAGCGTCAAGGTCGTCGAGAAGGTCCCGGCCCCGGTGGCCGAGCGGGTGCGCTCGCTGCGGGACCGCGGCCAGAACGGCGAGGACGACTGGGGCACCACCAACACCTAGCGGAACCGCCCCCGCCACTGCCTCGCAATCGGTACGGAAAAGCTCCGGCGGTGCGGCAGAATCTTGGGCATGGGGATAGTCGCCGGCTTGGACAGTTCTTCCGCCTTCACGCACATCGTCGTCTGCGATACGGACACCGGCGCCGTGCTGCGCCGGGGGTTCGCCGCACACCCCGTCGAGGCGAAGGCCACCGAGGTCGACCCGCAGGCGTGGCTGCTCTCGCTCGGCGAGGCCGCCGGCAGCGGGCTGCTCGAAGGGGTGCAGGCCATCGGCGTCTCCGCCCAGCAGCACGGCCTGGTGCCCCTGGACCACCAGGGCAATCTCGTACGCCCGGCGCTGCTCGGCAACGACAAGCGGGCGCAGGCCGCCGCGGCCGATCTGGTCGACGGGCTCGGCGGGCGGCAGGCCTGGGCCGAGGCGGTCGGGGCGGTGCCGCAGGCCGCGCAGCCGGTGGCGAAGCTGCGCTGGCTGGCACGGACCGAGCCGGAGGCGGCCCAGCGGGTGGCCGCGGTGCTGCAGCCGCACGACTGGCTGGTGTGGCAGCTGCTGGGGCGTCCCGCCCGGCGGACCACCGACCGGGGTGCCGCGTCCGGCACCGGGTACTGGTCGGCGGTCAGCGGTTCCTACCGGTCCGACCTGGTGGAGCTCGCACTCGGGCACCAGGCCGCGCTCCCCGAGGTGCTCGGCCCCGCCGACGCGGCCGGGACGACGCCCGAGGGGCTGCTGATCTCCGCGGGGACCGGCGAGACGATGGCCGCGGCGTTCGGGCTCGGGGTCGGGGTGGGCGACGCGGTGGTGTCGCTGGGTGCGTCGGGCTCGGTCATGGCGGTGCACCACGAGGCGCTGTCCGATCCGGCCGGGACGATCACTTCTTTCGCGGACGCGACCGGGAAGCATCTGCCGGTGGTGTACACGTCCAACGCGGTACGAGCGCTGCGCGGGACCGCCGAGATGCTCGGCGTGGAGGGCCTGGAGGAGCTTTCCGCGCTGGCGCTGAAGTCCACGCCGGGCGCGTCCGGGCTGGTGCTCCTGCCGTATCTGGAGGGCGAGCGGACGCCGCAGCTGCCGCACGCCGCGGGGACGCTGAGCGGGCTGCGGCGCGAGTCGATGAAGCCGGAGCATCTGGCGCGGGCGGCGTTCGAGGGGATGCTGTGCTCGCTGGCCGACGCGCTCGATGTGCTGCGCGGCCGGGGCGTCGAGGTGCGCCGGGTGTTCCTGCTGGGGGCGGCGGCCGAGCTGCCCGCCGTACAGGGGCTCGCTCCGGCGCTGTTCGGTACGCAGGTGGTCGTGCCGCAGCCCGCCGAGTACGCGGCACTGGGCGCGGCCCGGCAGGCGGCCTGGGCGCTGGGGGTCTCGCAGGGGACGGCCGATCCGCTCACTCCCCCGGCCTGGCAGGGCGCCGCGGCGCAGGTGCTGGAGCCGGGCGAGGAGCTGGCGGTCGGGCAGGCGGTGCGCCAGCAGTACGTGGCGACGCGGGACCAGATCCACCCGGGGGCGTTCGACTCCGCGCAGTGAGCCGTCCACCCGTGCGACAGGGCCGGGTACACCGGTGGAGGTGACCCCCTCCACTTGTGTACTCGGTCTGTTTTTTGACCTGGTCTTGAGTAAAATCGCTCGCAGTCGCGGCCGCCGGTGCCGGAAAATGGGTCGACTCCCGCCCTCTGCCGACTCCGAGAGACACGCGTGCTCATAAAACTCCTGCGGGCCTATCTCGGTCCGTACAGAAAACCCATTCTGCTGCTGGTCCTCCTCCAGCTGGTGCAGACCTGCGCCAGCCTCTATCTGCCCACCCTGAACGCCGACATCATCGACAACGGTGTGGTGAAGGGGGACACGGACTACATCCTCGAGTTCGGCGGCATCATGATCGCCGTCAGCATCGGCCAGGTGGTCTGCAACATGGGGGCCGTCTACTACGGCGCCCGTACCGCGGCCGCCCTCGGCCGTGATGTCAGGGCGTCGGTCTTCGACCGGGTGCAGTCGTTCTCGGCGCGTGAGCTCGGGCGCTTCGGGGCGCCCTCGCTGATCACCCGTACGACCAACGATGTCCAGCAGGTCCAGATGCTGGTGCTGATGACGTTCACCCTGATGGTGTCGGCCCCGATCATGTGTGTCGGCGGCATCATCATGGCGCTCGGCCAGGACGTCCCGCTGTCGGCGGTGCTGCTCGCGGTGGTGCCGGTGCTCGGCATCGCGGTGAGCCTGATCGTGAAGCGGATGCGCCCGCTGTTCCGCACGATGCAGGAGCGGCTCGACACGGTGAACCGGGTGCTGCGCGAGCAGATCACCGGCAACCGTGTCATCCGCGCCTTCGTCCGTGACGGTTACGAGGAGGAGCGGTTCCGCGGCTCCAACACCGAGCTGACGGACGTGGCGCTGTCCACGGGCCGGCTGATGGCGCTGATGTTCCCCACCGTGATGACGGTCGTGAACGTCTCGTCGATCGCCGTGCTCTGGTTCGGTGCCCACCGCATCGACAGCGGCGGCATGGAGATCGGCGCGCTGACCGCCTTCCTCGCCTATCTGATGCAGATCGTCATGTCGGTGATGATGGCCACCTTCATGTTCATGATGGTGCCGCGTGCCGAGGTCTGTGCCGAGCGCATCCAGGAGGTCCTGGAGACCGAGTCCAGCGTGGTCCCGCCGGTCAAGCCGGTCCGGAAGCTGCTCGCCCGCGGTCATCTGGAGGTGCGCGGCGCGGACTTCCGCTACCCGGGCGCCGAGGAGCCGGTGCTGCGGTCGGTGGATCTGGTGGCCCGCCCCGGCGAGACCACCGCGATCATCGGGTCGACGGGCAGCGGGAAGTCGACGCTGCTCGGTCTCGTACCGCGGCTGTTCGACGTGACGGACGGTCAGGTGCTGGTCGACGGTACGGATGTGCGGACGCTGGAGCCGGCGCTGCTGGCGAGGACCGTGAGCCTCGTTCCGCAGAAGCCGTATCTGTTCTCCGGGACGGTCGCGACGAATCTGCGGTACGGAAACCCGGACGCGACCGACGAGGAGCTGTGGCACGCGCTGGAGGTCGCGCAGGCCAAGGAGTTCGTCGCGGCGCTGGAGCACGGCCTGAACGCGCCGATCGCTCAGGGCGGCACCAATGTCTCGGGCGGGCAGCGGCAGCGGCTGGCCATCGCCAGGACGCTGGTGCAGCAGCCGGAGATCTATCTCTTCGACGACTCGTTCTCCGCGCTCGACTACGCCACCGACGCCGCGCTGCGCGGGGCGCTCACGCAGGAGACGGCCGAGGCGACCGTGGTGATCGTGGCGCAGCGGGTGTCCACCATCCGCGACGCGGACCGGATCCTGGTGCTGGACGAGGGCCGGGTCGTCGGCTCCGGCACCCACCACGAGCTGATGGACGGCAATGAAACGTACCGGGAGATCGTGCTCTCCCAGCTGACGGAAGCGGAGGCCGCGTAATGGCCGGGCCTGGCGGACGCATGATGGCGGGCGGGGCGCCGACCGACCGGTCCATGGACTTCAAGGGGTCCTCGAAGCGGCTGCTGAAGCGCTTCGGGACGGAGAAGGCCCCGCTGTACGTGATGCTGGCGGCCTGTGCGCTGAGCGTCGGCCTGTCGGTGATCGGGCCGAAGATCCTCGGCCGGGCGACCGACCTGGTCTTCGCCGGGGTCGTCGGCCGGGAGATGCCCGAGGGGACGACCAAGGAAGAGGCCGTCGAGGGCCTGCGCAAGAGCAACAGCGGCCTGGCCGACATGCTCTCCGGGGTGGACTTCGTCCCCGGTCACGGCATCGACTTCGGCGCGGTGGGCGACGTACTGCTGGTGGCGCTGGCGGTCTATGTCGGGGCCGGCCTGCTGATGCTGGTGGCGACCCGGCTGTCGATCCGGATCATCAACCGGATCATTTTCCAGCTGCGCGAGGACATCCAGACGAAGCTGTCGCGGCTGCCGCTGTCGTACTTCGACCGGGCCAAGCGCGGCGAGGTGCTCAGCCGGGCGACGAACGACATCGACAACATCTCGCAGACGATGCAGCAGACGATGGGCCAGCTCATCAACTCCCTGCTCACCATCGTCGGCGTGCTGATCATGATGTTCTGGGTCTCGCCGCTGCTGGCGTTCGTCGCACTGGTGACGGTGCCGCTCTCGGTGGTCGTGGCCAAGAAGGTCGGCAAGCGCTCGCAGCCGCAGTTCGTGCAGCAGTGGAAGGTGACGGGCAAGCTCAACGCCCACATCGAGGAGATGTACACCGGGCACACCCTGGTGAAGGTCTTCGGCCGGCAGGAGGAGTCCGCGAGGGACTTCGCCGAGCAGAACGAAGCGCTGTACGAGGCCGGGTTCAAGGCGCAGTTCAACAGCGGGATCATGCAGCCGCTGATGATGTTCGTCTCCAACCTGAACTATGTGCTGATCGCCGTCGTGGGTGGTCTGCGGGTCGCTTCGGGGTCGCTGTCGATCGGTGATGTGCAGGCCTTCATCCAGTACTCGCGTCAGTTCTCGATGCCGCTGACCCAGGTCGCCTCGATGGCGAACCTGGTGCAGTCGGGTGTCGCCTCGGCCGAGCGGATCTTCGAGCTGCTGGACGCCGAGGAGCAGGGCGCCGACCCCGCGCCCGGCGAGCAGGAGCGCCCGAAGGAGCTGCGGGGCAGCGTCTCGCTGGAGAAGGTGTCGTTCCGTTACGACCCGGAGAAGCCGCTCATCGAGGATCTGTCGCTGAGCGTCGAGCCCGGTCACACGGTCGCGATCGTCGGACCGACCGGGGCCGGCAAGACCACGCTCGTCAATCTGCTGATGCGGTTCTACGAGGTGACGGGCGGCCGGATCACGCTGGACGGGGTCGACGTGACGAAGATGTCGCGCGACGAACTGCGGCAGGGCATCGGCATGGTCCTCCAGGACACCTGGCTGTTCGGCGGTTCGATCGCGGACAACATCGCGTACGGCGCTTCGCGCGAGGTCACCCGTGAGGAGATCGAGGAGGCGGCGAAGGCGGCCCATGCCGACCGGTTCATCCGCACCCTGCCGGACGGCTACGACACGGTGATCGACGACGAGGGCTCCGGGGTCAGCGCGGGCGAGAAGCAACTGATCACCATCGCACGGGCGTTCCTGTCCGACCCGGTGATCCTGGTGCTCGACGAGGCGACGAGCTCCGTCGACACCCGTACGGAGGTGCTGATCCAGAAGGCGATGGCGCGCCTGGCCCACGGCCGTACGAGCTTTGTGATCGCGCACCGGCTCTCCACCATCCGGGACGCCGATGTCATCCTGGTGATGGAGAACGGCTCGATCGTCGAACAGGGCACGCACGAGGAGCTGTTGGCCTCCGAGGGTGCCTACGCCCGGCTGTATTCGGCGCAGTTCGCGCAGGCGGTCGCCGAAGTCGACTAGGGCCTGTCCGTTCGGACCCGAGGGCCCGCACCGCCGGCCGGCGGTGCGGGTCCTTTCGCCGTCAGTCGAGGTAGCCGCGGAGCTGGTCGGCGAAGGCGTGGTCCCGCAGTTTGTTGAGGGTCTTGGACTCGATCTGGCGGATGCGTTCGCGCGTCACGCCGAAGATCCGGCCTATCTCCTCAAGCGTGCGGGGCCGTCCGTCGTCCAGCCCGTAGCGCAGCTGGACCACCTTCCGCTCGCGCTCGCCCAGGGTGGAGAGCACCGCTTCCAGGTGCTCGCGCAGCAGCAGGAACGCGGCGGACTCGACCGGGGACGCGGCGTCGCCGTCCTCGATCAGGTCGCCGAGGGCTATGTCGTCCTCCTCGCCGACCGGGGCGTGCAGCGAGACCGGTTCCTGGGCGAGCCGCAGCACTTCGCCGACCCGCTCGGGGGTGAGGTCGAGCTGGCCGGCGACCTCCTCCGCCGTCGGCTCGTAGCCGCGTTCCTGGAGCATCCGGCGCTGGACGCGTACGACGCGGTTGATCAGCTCGACGACATGGACCGGGACCCGTATGGTCCGCGCCTGGTCGGCGAGGGCGCGGGACATGGCCTGGCGGATCCACCAGGTCGCGTACGTGGAGAACTTGTAGCCCCGGGCGTAGTCGAACTTCTCGACGGCCCTGATCAGCCCGAGGTTTCCCTCCTGGACCAGATCGAGCATGGTCAGCCCGCGGCCGACATAGCGCTTGGCGACGGAGACGACGAGGCGGAGGTTGGCCTCGATGAGGCGGCGTTTGGCCATCCGCCCCATGACCACCAGCCGGTCGAGATCGACGGCCAGCCGGGTGTCCGGGTCCGGGGTGCTCGCGAGCCGTTCCTCGGCGAAGAGTCCGGCCTCGACCCGGCGGGCGAGTTCCACCTCGTCGGCCGCGCTGAGCAGCGGGATCCGGCCGATCTCCCGCAGGTACTGGCGGAAGAGGTCGGAGGACGGACCGGTGGTCTCCGGACGGCTCCGCGGCCCGGCCGGCTCGGGTGCCCGGGGTGGCTCCTCCATGAGTGCCTCGGGCGGGTCGGGCGGCTCGGTCGGTATCGGCGGTTCCACCGCGGCCTCCGGATGGCGCACGGCCCGGTTCTGCGCGGGGATGGCCGAGACGTGCTCGGTTTCGGTCAGGGTCCGGGTCTGCACGGGGGCGACCTCCAGGTGATCGCTGCCGGACCGCGGGGATGGAGGACCACCGTTCGGTGGGCCGGCCGCGCTCCGATGTCTCAGGCACCGGCCCCCAGTGTGGGGGAAGACACATCGCTGCCACGAGGGGCGTGCGGGGACTTTCTGAGTCCGGTCCGTGACCGGGCGGTTACGCGGGGGCGCTCCCGCCGCCGGGCCGACGCGTCAGAGCGCGTCGGCGCCGCTGTTGCGCAGGGACTGGGCGTACTGCTGGAGGACCCAGACCTCGTTCTGCGCCGCCGCCAGGTGGTCCGGGGCGACATTGCTGCCGAGGCGGGCGAGGCTGCCCTGTACGTCGTTGATCCGGCGGTCGACGGCGCGCAGCCGGACCTGGACGAGCTGCATGCCCGCGTAGGTCTCGTCGATGGTCTTGCCGTGGAAGACCTCGACGGCGAGCTCGGTGACCAGATTGCGCACCGTGTCGTTGGGGGCCGCTTCCAGGACCTGAACCAGGTATTCGCGGGTCTCGGGGACCCCCAGCTCCGCGCCGCCCGCCTCCGCGATGCACTGCCGGACGGCGGCGTACGGCGGGGCCGTGAACTCGTCCACCCCGTAGGCGTCGAAGGCCGGGGAGACCAGGGCGGGCTTCTGCAGGGCGAGCTTCAGCAGCTCGCGCTCGGTGCGGTGGGCGGGGCTGCGGAGGTTGAGCGCGGGGCCCGAGGGGGCGGCGGGCGCCTGGACCTGCTGGTGCCGGGGGCCGCCGCGGGAGGGGGCCTGCGCGGGGCCCCGCTGGTCGCCCCGCTCGCGGGCCCAGCGGGCGAGCTGGCCGACGCGCTTGACCACGAACTGGGTGTCCAGGATGCCGAGCATGCCGGCCAGCTGGACGGCGACCTCGTGCTGCGAGGAGCTGTTCTTGATCCGGGCGACGACGGGAGCCGCCTCGTCGAGCGCGGCGCCGCGGCCCGCCGGGGTCTCCAGGTCGTACCGGCCGACGATCTGGCGGAGCGCGAACTCGAAGAGCGGGGTGCGGGGCTCGACCAGGTCGCGGACCGCCTCGTCGCCCTTGGCCAGGCGCAGATCGCAGGGGTCCATGCCGTCCGGGGCGATCGCGATGTACGTCTCCGCGGCGAACTTCTGGTCGTCCTCGAAGGCGCGCAGGGCGGCCTTCTGCCCGGCCGCGTCACCGTCGAAGGTGAAGATCACCCGGGCGCTGCCGTTGTCCATCAGGAGCCGGCGAAGGATCTTGATGTGGTCGCCGCCGAAGGCCGTGCCGCAGGTGGCGATGGCGGTGGTGATCCCGGCGAGATGGCAGGCCATGACGTCGGTGTAGCCCTCGACGACCACGGCCCGGCTGGCCTTCGCGATGTCCTTCTTCGCCAGGTCGATGCCGTACAGCACCTGGGACTTCTTGTAGATCGCGGTCTCGGGGGTGTTGAGGTACTTCGGTCCGTTGTCGTCGTCGCGCAGCTTGCGGGCGCCGAAGCCGACGACATCGCCGGAGGTGTCGCTGATCGGCCACATCAGCCGGCCGCGGAAGCGGTCGATGGGGCCGCGCCTGCCGTCCTGGGAGAGGCCGGAGGCGATCAGCTCCTTGTCGCTGAAGCCCTTGCCGCGCAGATAGCGGGTGAGGTGGTCCCAGCCCGCCGGGCTGTAGCCGACGCCGAAGTGGGCGGCGGCCGCCTGGTCGAAGCCGCGCTCGGCGAGGAACTTACGGCCGATCTCGGCCTCGGGGCCGTCCAGCTGCTCGACGTAGAACTGGGCGGCCACCTTGTGCGCCTCGACCAGCCTGATGCGCTCGCCGCGCTGGTGGGAGGGGTTGTAGCCGCCCTCCTCGTAACGCAGGGTGATGCCCGCCTTGGCGGCGAGCCGCTCGACCGTCTCGGAGAACGAGAGATGGTCGATCTTCATCACGAAGGCGATCGTGTCGCCGCCCTCCTGGCAGCCGAAGCAGTGGAAGAGACCCTTGCTCGGGCTGACCTGGAAGGAGGGGGACTTCTCGTCGTGGAACGGGCAGAGTCCCTTGAGGTTGCCACCGCCCGCGTTGCGCAGCTGGAGATACTCGGAAACGACGGCGTCGATCGGGACCGCGTCCCGTACCGCCTTCACATCGTCGTCATTGATCCTGCCTGCCACGGGTGAAGTCTACGGGTGGGGTACGACAGGCCGTGCCGCGTGCCGTTGTGACCCATGGAACCGGTGGTGCGGTGCGGACCGGCCGGGTCGTCCCGCCCGGGAGCACCGGACGGAACGGCCGGGCCCGTCCGGGCCCGGCTCAGCCCAGGGATTCCAGCGGTACCGACGGGTCGGCCAGCGCGTCCGGGTCGATCTGCCGGCCGGACCGGATCAGCGCCTGCACGGTCTCGGTGACGTCCCACACGTTGACGTTCATCCCGGCCAGCACCCGGCGGTCCTTCAGCCAGAAGGCGATGAACTCCCGCTTCCCCGCGTCGCCGCGGATGACCACCTGGTCGTAGCTGCCCGGCGGCGCCCAGCCCGAGTATTCGAGGCCGAGGTCGTACTGGTCGGAGAAGAAGTACGGCACCCGGTCGTAGCTGACCTCCTGGCCGAGCATGGCGCGGGCCGCGGCCGGGCCGCTGTTCAGCGCGTTCGCCCAGTGCTCCACGCGCAGCCGGGCGCCGAGCAGCGGGTGGGCCACGTTGGCGACGTCACCGGCCGCGAAGATGTGCGGGTCGCTGGTGCGCAGGGAGGCGTCGACGGCGATGCCGCCGCCGTCCGCGCGTGGGGCCATGGCGAGCCCGGCGGTCTCGGCGAGGGCGGTGCGCGGCGCGGCGCCGATCGCGGCGAGCACGTCGTGGGCGGGGTGCTCCTCGCCGTCGTCGGTGCGGACGGCGAGCACCAGGCCGTCCTGGCCGATGATCTCGGTGAGGCGGAGACCGAAGTGGAAGCGGACCCCGTGGTCGCTGTGCAGATCGGTGAAGATCTGGCCGAGTTCGGGGCCGACGACCTGGTGCAGCGGGGTCGGCTCCGGCTCCACGACGGTGACCTCGGCGCCGTACCCGCGCGCCACCGCGGCGACCTCCAGGCCGATCCAGCCGGCCCCGGCGATCACCAGATGGCCGTTGTCGCGGCCGAGTGCGGCCAGTACGTTGCGCAGCCGGTCGGCGTGGGCGAGGCGGCGCAGATGGTGGACGCCGGCCAGGTCCGTGCCAGGAACGGCGAGGCGGCGCGGCTCGGCCCCGGTGGCGAGCAGCAGCTTGTCGTAGTGGACGACGGTGCCGTCGCCGAGTTGTACGGCGCGGGCCTCCCGGTCGAGCGAGGTGACGGGCTGCCCCAGGTGCAGCTCGATGTCGGCGCCCGCGTACCAGGCGGTCTCGTGGACGAAGACGCTGTCCCGCTCCTCCTTGCCGGACAGATAGCCCTTGGAGAGCGGCGGCCGTTCGTACGGATGGTCGCGTTCGTCGCCGAGCAGGATCACCCGGCCGCTGAAACCCTCCGCCCGGAGCGTCTCGGCTGCCTTCGCTCCCGCCAGTCCCCCGCCGACGATGACGAACGTCCGATGTGCGTCGACCTCTTGATGCCTCCTCGGTGCTTGCTGCGCGGCGCCGCCAACTGCGAGCGTCCCGCACGCAGCGTGATGGCGAAAGAGGGTGTACCCCGATCAGGTCAC
>NZ_JBEXPH010000187.1:0-15276 GCF_040611955.1 Streptomyces sp. NPDC006510
GTGAACCTGCACTGAGGAGGTTCACGATGCGTTCCATAACCCTCACGTTCTGTGCCGCCGCGGTCGTCGCGGCGACCCGAGGCTGGCGGCGCCTCCGGCGGCGGCGAGGAAGCCCCGGCGGCGCAGACCGGGGAAGCGTGGGTCGTGCACGGGGCTTCGGTTCACGGGGATGTCGTTCATGGCGGTGTTCCTTGCTGCTGTGCCAGCGGATGGACGCGTGGTGGGCGGGTCAGGGTGGGGCGAGTGGGGGCTCAGGGGGTGCGGCGGGCGACCAGGTGCAGCCGGTCGCCGTCGGCCGTCGCGGCGAGCGGGTCGCCCTCCTGCCAGGGCGGTTCGGTGCGCGGGCCCGGCCCGTCGTGCAGGGCGAGCACCTCGAAGCCGTGGGCCGCGAGGAGGCGGAGCAGCTCCTGGGGGAAGAGCAGGCGCCACGCGGAGCGCTGCTCGACCGGCGGGGAACCGTCGTCGGCGGTCCACACCCGCGTGCGGCGCAGCAGTTGGGCTGCCCTGTCCACGTACAGGGTGGTGGTGGAGCGGTAGGCGGTGCCCTGCCAGGTGAAACCGCTGACGGACGGGGCGTCGAGGAGTTCAGTACGCCCCAGGAAGAAGGCGCCGTTGCGCATCTCGGCGACGAGCAGGCCGCCCGGCACCAGGGACCGGCGGCAGGACGTCAGGAAACCGTCGAGCTGGTCGTTGGTGTGGCAGTACAGCAGGGCGCTGTCCAGGCACACCACCGCGTCGAAGGCCCGCTCCCCTAGGTCGAACGCGTGCAGGTCGGCCTGGACGTACGCGGGGCCGGGGTGCTGGACGCGGGCGTACGCCAGCATCGCGTCGGACAGGTCGGCGCCGGTGACGCTGTGGCCGGCGCCGTGGAGGTACGCGGCGTCACGGCCGGTGCCGCAGCCGATGTCCAGGACGCGCGGACCGGGGGCCCCGTACCGGCGCAAGCAGTCCTCTGTCCAGCGCCCGGCGAGCCGTTCGGGGTCGGGGAAGCGGGCCTCGTACAGCGTGGGGTTGTCGGTGAGCAGGTTCGCGGTGGTGGGGGTCATGCGTGGCGCGCTCCTCATACTGTCGCCGGTACGGTCGCGGGGCGGGCGGGAAGGACCCGGCGGCGGTGCAGCCAGGCAACGCCGGCGGCGGAAGCGAGTCCGAAGGCCAGGCAGCACGCCCACGGCAGCCACGGCGCGTCTGTATGCTCACCCGCGTCCATGGCCCAGCCGACGATCGTGTTGCCGACGGCGGCAGCGATGCCGGAGACCACGTAGAACAGGCCGAAGTAGGTGCCGGTGAGTTCGGCCCGGCCGAAGCCTGGGATCAGTTCCATCACGAACGGCTGGGCCATCATCACGCCCAGGTAGAGGAGCAGGGTGCCGGCCAGGACGGGCAGCGCGCGCAGCGCCGTGTCTGCGAGGCCGTCGGGGGCCGTGCCGTACCCCGACACCGCCATGGGTGGTACGAAGGACAGCCCCATCAGCCCAAGTCCGGTGCTGATCCAACGCGCCCTGCTGCCCCGCTCCTTCAGCGCGCGGGTGACGCGCAGCTGAAGCCAGAGGTTGGTGAGGGTGCCGACGAGGAAGACGAGCCCGGCCGCGCCTTCCCACCCGGTCGCCCGACGGGCACCGTCGGGAAGCAACAGGTACAGCTGGTTCTCCATGGTGAACATGCCGACCATGGCCAGGGCGAAGGCCAGGAAACCCCGGTTGCCGATCACCTCGCGCCAGTCGGCGACGACGCTGTTCCCCGTCGGCGCGACCTGGCGGGTCGGAAGCACCAGGGCCTGGGCTACGGTAAGCACCGCGAAGATCCCGGCCGCCGTGAGCGCCGAGGCCCGGAAGTCGACCAGCAGCAGGGCGCTGCCGAGCAGCGGCCCGATCAGGGCGCCGGTGGTGGCGAAGACATTGAACAGGGCGAACGCCTCCGCCTTGCGCTCCCCCGCCTCCAGGGTGAGATAGGCCCGCACGGCCGGGTTGAAGAGCGCTCCGGCCAGGCCGCTGAGCACGGAGGCGGCAAGGAGTACGGGCAGCCCGTCGCCGAGCGCGAACAGCCCGAAGCCGACGGTGCGCAGAGCGCATCCGGCGATGATGACGCCGCGCGCTCCGAGCCGGTCCGATGCCGTTCCGCCGATGAGGAACAGCCCTTGCTGGCTGAGGTTGCGCACGCCGAGCACGATGCCGACGACGGCCGCCGACATCCCCAGGTCCTCGCTCAGATGCAGGGCGAGGTAGGGCACGAGCAGGTAGAAGCCGGTGTTGACGCCGAGCTGGTTGACCAGGAGGAGCCGGATCGCGAGCGGGAAGCCGCGTATCTCGCGCCACGTCTTCATGTACGCGCCTCCTCGGCGCCGCGCCAGCGTACCCCCAGGCCAGGATCGCGGCTCGCGCGTACGGTGCCGTCGGTGCCGCCGATGCCCGCCCACGGATCGTCGGCGAGCAGCAGATGGCCGTCGAGGTCGACCCAGCGGGCGCGGTCGGCGAGGTGGACGGCAGGGGCGATGCCGAGGGTGCTGGCGGTCAGGCAGCCGAGCATCAGCTCGGTTCCGGTGCCCGCGATCAGTTCGGCGATGCGGAGGGCGACGCTGGCGCCGCCGCACTTGGCCAGTTTGACGTTGATGCCCTGGACTCGTCCGGCGAGGCGGCGTGCGTCCTCGAAGCCGACCGCGTCCTCATCGGCGATGATCGGCAGCGGCGAGCGCTCCGCGAGCTTCGCCAGCGCCTCCGGATCACCGGGGGCCAGGGGCTGTTCGACGGCCTCGACACCCAGCTCCGCGAAGAGCGGCAGCAGTCGCTCGGACTCCTGGACGGTCCACGCCCCGTTGGGGTCCAGCAGCAGCCGGGCGTGCGGTGCTGCGGCACGGACGGCCCGTACGCGGGCCAGGTCCTCGGCCGGGTCCGGGGCACCGGCCTTGAGCTTGAGGACGGAGAATCCGTCCCGTACGAGGCGCGCCGCCTGTGCTTCGGCCCGTCCCGGTGTGGTGATGCCGATGGTGCGGGCCGTCGCGGCGGAGGACGGGTTTCCCTGGTGGCCCAGGAGCTGGTGGACGGGGACGCCCGCGCGCTTGCCGACGAGGTCGAGCAGCGCGGACTCCACGGCCGCGATCACGGCGGGCGGGGCGGCGGCCTTCCTGGTGCCGGTCCGGAAGGCTTCGAGGGCGGTCTCGGGGTCGGTGAAGTGGGCCAGCCACTGGGACTCCGTGTGCAGCAGCCGCCCGAGAGTGTCGGCGTCGAGGCCGTAGTACACGCTGGTGACGGCCTCTCCGTGGCCGCGCCGGCCTTCGTGCTCGAGGGTCAGCCATACGGCCTCACGGGCAGCCATCGTGGAACGGGAGATGCGCAGCGGCTCGGTGAGGTCGAGGCGTACGGTGCGTTGACTGGCCTTCACGGGTTCCCTTCCCGGGTCGCGGCGAGTGGGTCGGTGACGGTGCGGCACCGGGCCCAGCCGGTGGCCTCGACGGCCGTGGGGTGCGGGATCTCGACGGGGCGAGTGGCGGCTTTGGCCGGGTCGACGCCGTGAGCGACGGTGAAGTCGTCGTCGTACACATTGCCGAGGTAGCGGTGCGGCCCGTCGGGGAAGACCGTGGCGACGACCGCGCCCGGGTGGACACGGGCGGCCCAGGCGGCGACGAGGGCGACGGCCCCGGTGCTCCAGCCGCCGCTGACGAAGGCTCCGCGGGCCAGCCGTCGGCATGCGTCGGCGGCCTCGGCGGGGCCGACCCAGTGGACCTCGTCGAAGGCGTCGTAGGCGACGTTGCGCGGGTGGATGCTGCTGCCGAGGCCCCGCATCAGCCGGGGCCTGGCGGGCTGGCCGAAGATGGTGGAGCCGGTGGCGTCCACGCCGATGAGCCGCATGGCGGGCCAGTGGCGCCGCAGCGGGCCGATGATCCCGGCGCTGTGGCCGCCGGTGCCGACGCTGCACACCAGCACGTCGAGGTGGTCGAGCTGAGTGGCGAGCTCGGCCGCGAGGGAGGCGTAACCAGCGGTGTTGTCGGGGTTGTTGTACTGGTCGGGCCAGTAGGCGTCCGGGAACAGCGCCAGCACTTCCCGCAGCCGCGCGAGCCGCGCCGCCTGCCAGCCGCCCTGGGCCACCGGGCGGTCCACCAGCTCCAGCCGGGCCCCGTAGGCACGCAGGAGCTGCCGCATGGACGGCTCCAGCTCGGTGTCCCCGACCAGCACGATGGGGTGGCCGAGCGCCTGTCCGGCGAAGGCCAGTCCGATGCCGAGCGTCCCGGAGGTGGACTCCACCACGGGTGCGCCGGGGCGCAGTTCGCCGCGTTCCTCGGCGCCCAGCAGCATGGAGACGGCGGCCCGTGCCTTCATGCCGCCGACGCCGAGCGCTTCGAGCTTGGCCCAGAAGCCCGGCTGGGGGCACGGCAGGTCGACCGTGACGCGGGCGAGCGGGGTACGGCCGAGTAGCCCGAGGAGCTCCCGGTCGCCGGTTTCGCGTGTGGATCCGAGGACTGCCGTGGTCACCGAGCGCCTCCGTAGCGGTAAATGGTCCCCGGGCCGCCGTCCAGCCAGAAGAAGGGGTACGGCTCCGCGTGCACCGCGCTGACGCCGGATCCGATCAGACGGGGCAGGACCGCGCTGCCGGTCTGCGCGAACATCACCAGGGGTGTGCCCTGCCGCTGCGCGTGCTGTCGCAGCGGCTCGAAGCTGCCGTTGCCGAGGGTCATGCCGGAGGCGAGCACCGCGTCGCAGCGCTCCAGCTCCGCCAGGGCATCGGGGCGTACAGGCTCGCCCCATTCGGTCGTGCCGCCTTTGAGGTCGCAGGGGATGTACGCGAGACCGCGCGCCCGCAGGGCCTCCAGCAGCGAGTTGACCACGCCCACCACGAGCACGGTCGCTCCGGGCGCGGCATCGATCAGCTCCACCACGGTCTCGGCCCTCGCCCGGGACTTCTCCAGCGACGTACCGGCGGGCAGCGGACAGAGCTGTGCGCCGTTGGCGGAGCTGTGCGGCAGGGCGTGCATGAGGTACGCGTCAAGGGCGGCGACCCGGACCGGCGGCAGTTCGTGTGCCAGGAGGCGGGCGACGTCCGCGCCGACGCAGTCCTCGACGGCGCCTTCGGGCAGCTCTCCGGGCTCGACCGCGCAGGAGCCCACGGCTTCGGCGAGGCGCAGGCTGAGCACTTCGTTGCGGTAACCGGAGCCGCGCCCCTCGTGCCGTACCACCTGACGGGTGGTGAAAGCCACCGCGATCCGCTGGGTGCGAGGATCCGGGCCGATTCCGCCTGCCAGGACACGCTCGACGAGGTCGTCGTACGAGGAGGCCGGGACGTGGATGCCGGAGAGGGCGGTCACCGGTTCACCACCCGGGGGCGCAGCTGCGCGAGGAGTGCTTCGACACGGTCGCGGGCGCCCGGGCTCTGCGCGTCACCGGCCATGACGTGGCCGAGGTACTCATTGTTGCTGCCCGCGGTCTTGACGGCCTTGCCGGGGTCGGCGAGCTGGAGTTCCAGCAGGCCGTCTGCGGCACGGACCGTGTCGGCACCGTCGACGTCCTCCAGAACTCCGTCCTGGTCGGGCACCAGGAAGCCGATCGCGGCGCTGGTCAGTCCGGTGGCGTGGCGGCGCAGGTCAGGCTCGCGGCCGAGGGCGACGTCCACGCAGGCGGCGGCGAGGTCGATGCCGGTCACGTGACGTATGAGTTCGGTGATGCGGTTGCCGGCTGGCCGGGGGTTGACTTCGACCAGGCGTGGCCCGTCGGCTGTCAGCTTGATCTCGGTGTGGGCCACGACCCCGTCGAGCCCGAGTGCCTTGAGCGCCTGTCGGGCGGTCTCCTCGGCGGCCTCGATGTCCGCGGGGTTCAGGGCGGCCGGGAACATGTGCCCGGTCTCGATGAACGCGGGAGCCCCGCCGATGCTCTTGTCGGTGATGCCGACGATGCGCACGGCCCCGCCGTACGAAACGGTCTCGACGCTGACCTCGGGACCGTCAAGAAGCTCTTCGAGCAGGACCACGGGGTCGCGGCGCTGTCCGCGGGCGTTGACGGGGAAGGCGGCGAGCGCGCGGTGGGCATGTGCAAGCGCGGCCTCGTCGTCGACGCGGCGTACGAACATCCCGGCGCACAGGTCCACGGGCTTGAGCACCAGCGGGTAGCCGATGTCGCGGGCCGCGGCGGCGGTCTCTGACCAGTCCGCGCACACTGCGAAGCGCGGTCCCGGCAGGCCGGCCTCGGCCGTGACGTGGCGGGTGGCGTCCTTGCGGCACGCGTTCTCGACCGACTCGGGCGTGGGACCGGGCAGTCCCAGGCGCCCGGTGATCCGCGCTGCGGTCCGGAGGTAGTAGTCGCAGGAGGTGATCACTCCGTCGAAGCGCAGCACCTCATGGGCCCGTTCGACGAAGGGCAGCAGCGTGTCGGTGTCGTTGGTGTCCGCGGTGAGCACATGGCGGGCCGCGAGGAGCGGGTGTGCGGTGCCCTCCGGGGCGGAGCGCAGGTAGTGGTGGAGGTCACGGGTTAGAAAGGTGAACTCGTGACCGGCCTCGCGGATGGCCCGTGGCAGCAGTCTGCTCATAGACCCGACCCAGCTCTCGACCATCAACAAATGAGCCACGACTTCCCCTTCACACAGACGCTATTGAGGTTTGTTCAGGTCATGGCGGGGGCGCCGTCGACGGCGCGCTCGTTTGACCGAGCAGGACCTTATCGGTAATCGTTTTCATTGTCATCTGTCGGAACGTAGCTTCTCTGAATGCGAGACACGTGCCAGTCGCCGTACGCCCCCGAAACGCTCCGCGAGCCCCCTTGCCACGACCGCCATGCCTGCGGCACCCCCCGGAACGGACCGAACGGCGGGCGGGTGCGTATCGCCGTTCCGCGGGTGCACGCCTCCGGTACGCCCAGGGAGCGCCGCGGTGTTGCTCCGGAGAACCTGGAAGCTCCCGGCACGGCGGGCCAGGGCCGTCGTAGGCAGGCCGCGGCAACGCATGCGGGGACGGAGCGGCGCTTGCAGATCTGTTCGACGGCTCGGTACCGGCGCCCGTGCACGGAACCGGGTCCGGATTGCCGACACCGTGACCCCGTACAAACCTCAGACATCTTCGGGAGATTTCAGTGAGCCACCCCCCGCACCCGTCCTACATGGTGCGCCCCGCCACCCCAGCCGATGTGGAAGGCGCCCGCCGGGTCATCCTCGACACCTTCTACCGGGACTTCGGCTACGGCTACGTGCCCGCGTGGCACCAGGACGTCATCGACATCGAGAACACCTATCTGCACGACCCACGCCATGTGATGCTGGTCGCCGTGCATGACGGCGAGGTCGTGGCCACGACGGGCATCCGGTCGACGGGTCCGGCCCATCCGCCTCACCCCCGCTGGCTCGCCGAGCGCTATCCCTCAGGCACCACCGCGCAGCTCGTACGGGTCTACGTACACCCGGAGCACCGGCGGCACGGCCTGGCCCGCACCCTGGTGGACCGGGCATGCGCCTTCGCCGCCGAGACTCCGGGCTACGACAGCATCTACCTGCACACCAACGTCAACGTCGAGGGCGCCGAGGCTTTCTGGCGCAGCGTCGCCAAGGAGATCTTCGACGCCCGCACGACGGGAGAGCACGGGCCTGGCGTGGGCACCGTGCACTTCGAGATTCCGCTGCCGTAGCGCGGACGGCCGGCATCACTGTGACGAGCACGGCAAGGAACAGGCGCACGGCGCGCCGGCGCGCGGCCGCCGTCAAGGCGCTTTCCGCGCGCCGACTCCGCGTCCGCCCAGGAGCACCGCGCGCTGCACGACTTGGGGCGGGAGGACTGCGCCGACGTCGTACGCGACAACGTCGGCGAGAGGCTCCACTGGCACCGCCCGGAGCCGGAGCACCGCCACCACTACCCGGAATCTCCAGCAGTTGCCGAAGCGACGGGCCGTGCGGCCTTCCTCGACGGCCTCACTGAAGTCCGGAGGGGTGATGCTCTCTGCAGTGAACTTCCCCCCAAGGCCGGGTAGTTAGGGCTTACCGGGAAACAAGCCGTCGCTTCCGTAGCCGAGCATCGTTGTTGTGGTACGGGAGACCAGAGGGGATCGAGACTGGACTGGCGGCGAAGTTCCAGGCGCTGTTCCCGCACTTGGACGAACGTCAACGTCGGCTGGCCATAGGAGCGAAGGCACGCTCGCTGGGCCATGGCGGGATCGGGCTCGTCGCTCGCGCGGTGGGGGTGCGCGAAGGCACGGTTTCGCGCGGGCTGACTGAACTGGAGTCCGGTGAAGTGCTGTTGCTGCGGTCCGCCGACTTCTACGAGCTCAGCCAGGCTCCGCCCTTGAGCCGCTTGCAGTCGTGTGCCGCCTGGCCGTGAGGATGCTGCGCTGCGCCCGCGACCTCCTGAGCACGCCATGACGAGCAGCATGTCCGGGAGCAGCTCGGGTTACAAAACGGTGTCATACGGGGACGCGGCGGTTGCCGGGTATGGCGTAGCGGCGAGCGGGTTGGACGAGGTCGCGCGGTTGTTTTCCTGAGGATCAAATTCGGCACGGGAGCTGAATTCTCGGGGTCGCCCGGGTGGCACCCGATCGGCTGGCGGATCGCTGAGGGCGGTTCCCCCTACAACTCGGGGACCACCCAGGACTGTTGTGTCATCCCCAGGTTGGAGGAGAGGTGCAGCCTGGTGAGGGATCCGCATGCGTGTCGGGTTCCTGAAAGCTCTTTCCTGTCCGAACATTCGACCGGAAGGATCGACATCGTGCGCAGACTACGTCTCGCTCCCCTGTTGGCCGTGAGTGTCACGGCAACACTGGCTCCCGCACTCGCCACCTCGACGGCCACTGCCGCTCCGGCCGCCACCCCGTGGACCGTCTCCTCGTCCGCCGACACGGGCGTGCTGAACCGGTATGTGAAGCAGAAGCCGCGGTGGAAGCGGTGCGAGGCCGCCTCTCCGGCGGAGTTCGAGTGCGCCACGATCAAGGTTCCGCTGGACTACCGGGTTCCTGGGGGCAAGCGGATCGACTTAGCCATATCCCGGATCAAGAGCACGGCGCCCGACAAGCGGCACGGTGTCCTGTTCTCCAACCCCGGCGGCCCTGGGGGACAGGGGCTCTACATGCCGCTGGGGATGCAGGAGAGGCTCCCCGAGTCCGCACGGCAGAAGTACGACTTCATCGGCTTCGACCCGCGCGGTGTTGGGCAGAGCAGCCCGGTTTCCTGCGATCTGGAGCCGGAGGAGGAGAACTGGCTGCGGCCGTACAAGGAGGAGACGTTCGACAAGGACGTCGCCTGGGCGCGGGATGTCGCGGGCAAGTGCGAGGAGAATGCGGGCGACGTGCTCCCGCACATCACCACGCGCAACACCGCACGCGACATGAACCTGCTCCGGGCGATCCTCGGTGAGAAGAAGATCTCGTACGTGGGTTACTCGTACGGCACCTACCTGGGCGCCGTCTACACCCAGCTCTTCCCGGGCCGGGCCGACCGGTTCGTGCTGGACAGCGCCGTCGATCCGGCGCGTGCCTGGCGAGGGATGATCCAGTGGTGGGCGGAGGGCGCCGAGCCCGCGTTCGACCGGTGGACCGAGTGGGCCGCCGAGCGTTCGGAGAAGTACGGCCTCGGTGACACCCCGAAGCAGGTCGACCGGACCTTCTGGGACCTGGTCGCGCAGGCCGACGAGAAGCCCATCGAGCTGGACGGGCAGCCGATCAATGGTGATGACATCCGGAGCGGTATGCGCGGGGCCGTCTTCAGCCCGGAGTCCGCCACCGAGGGGTTCGTGGAGCTGAAGAAGGCCGCGGCCGGTGAGCCCGCCTCCGCGAAGAAACTCGCGGAGTTCGCCGGATCGGAGGGGGCCGGGACTTCAGGCGCCTCCGAAGCCGCCGAGGTGCCGTCCGACAACATGACGGCGAGCTTCTGGGCCGTGGTGTGCGGGGACAACTCGGCCGCGTGGTCCCGTGATCCTGAGAGCTACCGGCGGGACGCCATCGAAGACAAGGGCCGCTACCCGCTCTACGGTGACTTTGCGTCCAGCATCAAGCCCTGCGCGTTCTGGGACAAGTCCGTGGAACCGGCAACCGAGGTGAACAACAAGGTCGGTTCCCTGGTCGTCCAGAACGAGTGGGACTCGCAGACCCCGCTGCCCAGCGGTCAGGCCCTGCACGCCGACCTGAAGGGCTCGAAAATGATCACTGTCCTCGGCGGCGAGGGCCACGGCGTCTACCCGAACGGCAACGCGTGCACGGACGGCACGGTCACCGCCTACCTGCTCACCGGCAAGCTCCCTGCGAAGGACGTGACTTGCCAGGTGACAGCCGGCTCGAACGCGGAGGCACGGAAGAACCAGAAGAGGGACGTACTCCCCGGGTCTCCGCTCCCGGAGCGTGCTCCGGACCGTTTCTGAACCCGTTCGCGTGGTCCGTTTCCGCATGACCCATTGAAGATGGGGGGCGGGGCCTCCCGGCGGGGCCCCGCCCTCCCTGGTGAATGCGACCGGCTGAGCTCGCGGCTCAGACGAACGAGCGGACCGTTGCGTGAGATTCCTGATCCAGCGGACGCAGGTGACGCAGACGACGGTTCGGACGTGGTCGCTCCGGCTCCCATCGCGGCCTCCGTCGTGTGTGAAGGCCGCGACGCCGAAGCGCCCGTCAGGCATCGGCCGTCGCCGGGCACGCGGGCCCGGGACCACACCGGGCGAACCCGCACACAATGCACGCGCCGGCCGGAGAGTGACGGACAGCCAGAGGACCTCCAGCGGGAACTGACCTACGACGGGCTGCGAGCCGCCGAGGCCAAGGGCAACAAGGGCGGTCGCCGCCGCCGTCACGGCAGCGAGGGCTGCCGGGGTGGTGGCGCAGCCGACCAGAACGTTGCCTGCTGCGGGAGAACTACCGGGACGCCCCACCCGTGGACGGGTCGGCGACCAAGCGGAAGAGGTCGCGCGTCGGGTGCACGTCGACCGGGACGCTCGTCCCGACTTCGATGATCTCCTCCCCGGCGACGAGGTGGCTCGTGGTGAACGGCGGCCGACCCGGCACGGTGACCAGCATCCGGACCCTGGTGCAGCGGTCGTCCTCGCCGCACCACACGCGCTGTGCAGACGTGACCTTGCCCATGACGCGCACGCCGGCCGTGTCCAGGTCGCGCCACACGCGCTGGTCCCGCACGGTGCCGACGACGGCCAGGACCAGGACGACCACGGTGAGAGGGGTCCAGAGGAGGCCGGTCACGACAACGCCCAGCCTGTCGTCGTCGGGGACGTACCCGCTGATACCGGCCAGCAGGATCAGAGGGCCAGCACACACGACCAGGAGCCCGAGCCCGGTCCAGATCGGCTGCTCGAAAAAGCCCGGCGGACGATTCACCGGACCTTCGGCCTCGGGTACTCCACCGCTCGTCACGGCGGGGCCCACCCACTGCGGGGAAGGGAGTCCGAAGTACTTTGCGAGCTTCCTGACACAGGCAAAATATAACGGACCTGATCCAGTCGTGGGGGGCCTCTATGGGTTTCGCCAACCCTGCCGTGCCGGTCTTGGTGTGATTCGCCGGTGTGGGGTTCATGCGGCGACGGGGGTTGAAGCTTCCCCTTGATGTTGGACACCTGGAGACTGGGACGTGAGGTTCCAGAGGAAGTAGTGCCAGGTGGGAAGCAAGAGCAACTGCAGTAGGCGGTATACGGAGGAGTTCAAGCGCGACGCGGTCGCGCTCGTCCGGTCCTCCGGCAAGACGGTCACCGAGGGCCCGGGAGATCGGGGTCAGCGCCGAGGGACTGCGGAACTGGGTCAAGCAGGACACGACCGACCGCGGGCAGGGGGCGCCGAGCGAGCTGACGAGCGCGGAACGGGAAGAGCTGCGTCGGCTGCGTCGGCTGCGTCGGCAGAACCGTGAGCAGGCCGAGACGATCGAGGTGCTGCGAAAAGCGGCGGTCTTCTTCGCGAAGGAGAGCGATCGATGAGCGAGGTGTACGCGTTCATCGAGGCGGAGAAGACCACCCATGGAGTCGCTCTGTTGTGCCGGCTGCTGAAGGTGGCCCGGGGCCCCTTCATCGCGCGTTCGCGCTGCCTCGTCGGCTGTTGACTGTTCTCGGCCCGGTTGTTCAGACCCTTGTGGGCGCGGTGTTCTACGGAGGGCATGACCTCGCGGTGGGCCGCGCCGTAGGAGCGCAGCTTGTCGGTGACGACCACCCTCGGCACCGAGCAGGTCTTCTTGAGCAATTTGCGGAAGAACCGCCTGGCCGCAGCGGTGTCCCGCCGGTTCTGGGCCAAAATGTCGAGCACGTTGCCATCGGCGTCGACGGCCCGCCACAGGTACTTCAGCTCACCGTTGATCCTGAGGAAGACCTCGTCCAGGTGCCACTTGTCGCCCGGCTGCATACGCCGGCGGCGCAGGCCGTTGGCGTAGGCCTGCCCGAACTTCGTACACCAGCGGCGGACCGTCTCGTGGGAGACGAGCACGCCGCGCTCGAGCATCAGCTCCTCGACCTCGCGGAACGACAGCGGGAAACGGAAGTACAGCCACACGCAGTGCGCGATGATCTCCACCGGGTACCGGTGCCCCTTGTACGACGGCGGTGCGCTGTCCACGGACGCCCCCTCCCAGCACGACCAGCCAGAAGATCATCCCAGGCCGGTCAGTCAACGTGACAGTGCCCTCTTGCGTGCTGCGGTCAGCTCCGCCTGAACGTCGTTGCCTTCGGTTCGGGCAGCGGTCGGCGGTGCGGAGTGAGCGCCGGGCCGGCGCCCGTCCGCGGCTCGGATCCAGTTCCTCAGCGTCTCGGTGTTCACCCCGAGATCAGCGGCGACCGACTTGATTGTCGCTCCCGGTGGGCAATTCTCAAGGGGATCGAGCGGCACACCGGCGAACCCCTCGGCGACTTCGCCACCGCGCTCGAAGCAGCCCACCTCGCCGACCCGCACCCGGACACCGCCGGCATGTCCGCCCACATGCTCCTCATCGCAACAGTCGGGTGAGAAATCCCGCCACTGCGTCGCCCGTGCGGTCTGCCACGGCGGCTGAGGCCGGATCCGCCAGGCGTACCGCGACGGCCCGCTGTCTGAGCCGTCGTCGCCCAGCTGCGCCCTGAGACTGTCGGAGGAGGATCGTCGCTGCGTGCCTACATCAAACCGCCTCTCAGAACACGATCGAGCGCAGCCCTGCCTGCGGGTCCCCATGTCGGCTTGCCGCCAGGAAGGCCCCGGTCTCCGTTCTGGCCCATCAGCATGAGGAACAGGCTCTTCAGAGCGGCCAGCCCGCGGGCGCGGCGGATCGTCCCCTCGTCCGCCTGCGCGTACACGTTGAAGAACCGCGAGGCGCAGCCTGCGGGAAGGAGCACCCATGCGGCCGCGAGGTCCCACGCCGGATCGCCGGCGAACATGGCACCGAAGTCGACGATGCCCGAGAGCGTCCCGTCCGAGACGACGACGTTCGCGGGATGAAGATCGCCGTGCACCCAGAGCGGCGGGCCCTCCCACTCGGGCGCCGCGACGGCGTCGTCCCAGACGGCCCGGACATCGTCGGCGAGGTCGTCGGGGACGACAGCGTGGAAGAAGTGGTCGAAGCTGTCCGTGCACTTCTTGGGGTGAGCGCCGAAGTCCGAGCTGATCGGCGCCTCGTCGGGCGCCTCCACGTGGAGCGCCCTGAGGAAGCCCGCCAGTGTGTCGGCCGCGTGGGCGCCGCGGCTGATCGAGCCGTGGTCCAGCGGCTCGCCGGGAACCCACGTCATGATGGTCCAGTGCTTGGGGAAGCGCTCGGACGGTTCGCCGAACCGCACCGGGGTCGGCACCGGGAGCGGCAGGCGCGGGGCCAGCACGGGTAGCCACCGCCGCTCCTTGAGCTGGAGCTCCGGGGTGGGGTCCATGCGCTGCATGCGCACGGCCAACTCGTCCCCGAGGCGCCACATTTGGTTGCCCCAGCCGCCCGCCACCTCGCGGATGGCCAGCCCTGCAAGGTCTGGATGTTGCTCCTGCAGCAGGTCGCGGACCAGGTCTGCGGTGATCTCGATCTCGGTGTCGGTCATGCGAAGCCACACTACTGGGGCAGGATTCTGGCTTCGCTCGTGATCCGCGATTGGCTAGCTGCCTGAGCCGGTGGCCGACGGCGGTACCTCGACGACGAAGAACAGGAAGTTGGGACGGGTCGAGAGGTCCTGGAAGCTGTCCGGGAACAGTTCGCGGGCGGCCGGGTCGGGCTGCGGCTCGCTGATGACGGAAAGTCGGAAGCCGGCGGTGGTGAAGGCGTCGGTCATCGCGTGCAATGGCCTGCGCCAGAACTCCATCGGGACGGACTGTCCGTTGAGTGTCCAGTCAAAGGTGTAGCTGGTGGTCGCGTGGTAGTCGGGCCGGGGATCCCGGTGCGCGTAGGCCGCGAAGGGATGGCTCACCGACGCGATCAGGCGGCCGCCGGGCCGGAGTACCCGCCGGAACTCGGCCAGCGTCGGCCCCCAGTCCTCCAGGTAGTGCAGGACCAGTGACGCGACCACGTCGTCGAACACACCGTCGTCGAACGGCAGAGGGTCGCACAGGTCGATCACGTGCAGGGCCACGTCGTCGCCGAGCCGCCGCCTCGCCAGTGCCAGCATCCCGGCGCTGGCGTCGATGCCGGTCACGGCGGCGCCGCGGTCGCGCAGCACGGCGGCCAGCGGGCCCGAGCCGCAGCCGGCGTCAAGGATCCGACGGCCGGTGACGTCCCCGGCGAGGGCCAGCATCGCCGGCCGCTCGTAGTACGCGTTCACGAGGCTGTTCTCGTTCTCCGCGGAGAACATCTCGGCGAAGCTGTCGTAGTCGTTCGCTTGGTTCCGATCCGCGGACTGCATCGTCGCAGCCTAGTAGTCACCTGATCCGCCGGACAGGCCCCCACACACCGTCCGCCGCCTGACCGCCCTCCATCCAACTCACTGCGATTTCCTGCACCCCAGCTACTCACGCTCGCAGTCGTTGCCGTCACCGCCCATCGCTGCCCACGCCCTGTTGCTTTCTGGAACTCCGCGGCTGCGGACCTGGCCTGCGAGGACGACGCCCTCGCCAGATGGGTCAATAACAGGCAAAGGAAGCGAGATAACTCAGGAGCTGACGCCGATGCTGAGCGGCTTCGACCACATCACCGACTCCTGACCTGCCGTGGTCAGGAAGTGCCCTCGATGGTGACCGGGACTTCCAGCGGCGCGGTCCACTCGCTGTCCTTCGACCTGGCGGTGATGCTCAGGCGTACCGGCCCGTTCGCGTAGTCGCGAGCTGCTCATCATCGGCGTTCATCCGTTCTGCCACCACCGACAGCGCGGTCCGGGGTGGCCGGCGGGCCCGGCCCGGGTGGCGGCCGGGCCTGCCGTGCTCACCGCGCCTTCGGCAGCGCGGTCAGGGCGCGGCGTTCCTCGCC
>NZ_JBEXPH010000188.1:0-15197 GCF_040611955.1 Streptomyces sp. NPDC006510
GCTCCCTGCGCACCGCGTCCGCACCCTCGCTGCCCGTCGGACCGCCGATGGGCGGCGAGCCGTCGCCCGCCGCGCCGGGCGCGGCCGACCCGTCCGCCGCGGCCGACCCGTCCCTCCCCGACGACTCCGGCCACCTGTCCGCGAAAGGAGCGTGACCCCGACGTGTCCGAGACGAGCCCAGGGACGACTCCCGGGTCCACTCCCGAGATGACCTCCGGGACGGCCCCCGCGCCGCCCGCCGCCGGGCCCCGCGCCCCGCACCCCGACATGCCCACCGACATGCCCGACGAGCAGTCCCTGGTGTACGGCGAAGCCATGCTGGCCGACCCGCACGCCGTCTTCGCCCGGATGCGCGAGGAACGCCCGCTGCACCAGGACGTGATCCAGGGCGGCGGCAAGGTGTACGTGCCGACCCGCTACGAAGACGTACGGGCCCTGCTCGCCGAACCCCGGCTGCTGCGCAGCTTCGCCGTCGAGGACCCGGACGCGTTCCAGGGGCACATCGGCAACAGCGACCCGCCCCGGCATACCCGGCTGCGCAGGCTGACCGGCAAGGCCCTCACCCCCAAGCGGGTCGAGCGGCTGCGCCCCGCCGTGGAACGGCTGGCCGACAGCCTGCTCGACGGCCTGGCGGGCCGCGAACAGGCCGACATCGTGCAGGAGTTCACCCACCCGCTCGCCGCGCTGGCCGGCGCCGAACTCCTCGGCATCGACGCGGCGGACGCCGAGGAGTTCCGTACCTACTGGGACGACATGGCGGCCTTCCCCGACAGCACCGGGTTCCCCGCCTTCCAGGCGGCGACCGAAGGTCTCGGGAAGCTGTTCGCGCGGACCGTCGAGGCCCGGCGCACCACCCCGACGGACGACCTCGTCTCGGCCCTGGTGCACGCCCGCATCGGCGAGGACCGGCTCAGCGACGCCGAGCTGGAACAGACCGGCGTCTTCCTGGTGATCGCCTCCAACAAGACCGTCTCCGCCATGCTGGGCAACGCCGTACTCGCCCTGCTGGACCACCCCGCCCAGCTGACGCTCCTGCGCTCCCGCCCCGATCTGCTGCGCGGCGCCATCGAGGAGTGCCTGCGGTACGAGGCGCCGGTCGCCCTCACCAACCCGCTGCGCGCGGGCGAGGCGATGTGCGCACGGGGTCTGGACCTGGCCCCCGGCGACCTGGTGCAGCCCGCGCTCACCGCGGCCAACCGGGACCCGCGCCGCTTCCCGGACCCCGAGCGGCTCGACATCACCCGCCCGGTCGGCGGACATGTCTCCTTCGGGCACGGCATCCACATGTGCCTGGGCGCCCAGCTGTCCAGGATGACGGGCGAAGTGGCCCTCGGACGGCTGGTGGAACGCTTCCCGGAGCTCCGTCTCGCCCGCGGCGACCAGGACCGGGACGTCCGCTGGTCCCGCGAACACATCATGCGGCGGCTCACCTCGCTGCACGTCGGCCTCGGCGCGCCCGCGCCGGCCGGTGGCACCACCCCATCCGCGACATCCGCGACATCCGACGGGAGCTGAAGCGACGTGAACGCCGCCATCGAGGCGCACGGCCTACGCAAGCGCTACAAGGACCACGAGGCCCTGGCGGGCGTGGACCTGACGGTCGAGTCCGGCACCGTCTTCGGGCTGCTCGGCCCCAACGGCGCGGGCAAGACCACCGCCGTACGCATCCTCACCACCCTGCTGCGCCCCGACGAGGGCCGGGCGAGCGTCGCCGGGTTCGACGTGCTGAGCCAGGCCCAGGACGTACGCGCCCGGATCGGCCTGACCGGACAGTACGCCGCGGTCGACGAGCGGCTCACGGCCCGCGAGAACCTCGTCCTCGTCGGCCGGCTCTACCGGCTGGGCAAGCGGGTGACGGCCGCGCGGACGGAGGCCCTGCTGGAACGGTTCGAACTCACCGCCGCCGCCGACCGGCCGCTGCGCACCTACTCGGGCGGCATGCGGCGCCGCCTCGACCTCGCCGCGAGCCTGATCGGCGAGCCGCCGCTGCTCTTCCTCGACGAGCCGACCACCGGCCTCGACCCCAGCAGTCGGCTGGCCCTGTGGGACATGATCCGCGAACAGGTCGCCGCCGGGGTGACGATCCTGCTCACCACGCAGTACCTCGACGAGGCCGACCAGCTCGCCGGCCGCATCGCCGTCCTCGACCAGGGCCGGGTGATCGCCGACGGCACCCCCGACCAGCTGAAGCGCAAGGTCGGCGGCGAGTGGCTCGAAGTGACCGTGATCGAGCCCGCCGAGGCCGAGAACGCGATCCGCGCGCTCTCCGCGGTCGTCGGCGGGGAGCCGACGCTGAGCGAGGACGGCCTGAAGGTCTCCGCGCCGGTCGCCGACGGCATGCGCACCATCGCCGCCATCGCGGAACGGCTGGACTCCGCGGGTGTCGACGTCGTCGACTTCGCACTGCGCCGGCCCTCGCTCGACGACGTGTTCCTCACCCTGATCGGCAAGACCGCTGCGGTGCGCGAACCGCAGCCGGCGTGAACGGGAGAACGGCATGGCACTGGACATGGAGCAGCTGAAACCCGATGAGAGCGGGGCGCGTTCGGCGGAGAGCCTGATCAACCAGGACTTCGTACGGGACCCCCACCCCACCTACGCGTGGATGCGGGAGGAGGGCCCCGTCAAGCTCCGGCAGCAGAGCGGCTCGGTGCTGTGGATGCTCACCCGGTACGAGGACGCCCGCGCGGCCCTCGCCGAGCCGAAACTGCACAAGGACCCGCGCGGCTTCCCCAACCCGGCGGGCGGTACCGGCATGGGGCCGGAGGAGCCCGGCATGGAGCTGCTGTCACGGCACATGCTCAACAGCGACCCGCCGGACCACACCCGGCTGCGCAAGCTCACGACCAAGGCGTTCACCGCCCGCCCGACGGAGATGTTCCGGCCCAGGATCGAGGAGCTCGCCTCGGGGCTGCTGGACGGCTTCGAGGCGGGCGCGAAGATCGACATCGTGGACGACTACGCGATGCCGCTCTCCACCCGGGTGATCTGCGAACTCATCGGCATCCCGGCCGCGGACGGCGAGGTCTTCCGCGACTGGTACACCACCATGACCGGGATCCACGCACCCGAGCAGGTCGCCGAGGCCCGGCAGTCGCTGATCAGCTACCTGGGCGCACTGATCGCCGACAAGCGGTCCCACCCGGCCGACGACCTGATCAGCAATCTGCTCCAGGCCCGCGACGCCGACGACCTGCTGACCGAGACCGAGGTCATGTCGATGGTGTTCCTGCTGCTGGGAGCGGGCCACGAGACCGCGATCAGCTTCATGGGCACCGCGATGCTCTCCCTGCTCTCCGAACCGGACCAACTGGCCGCGCTCCAGAACGATCTGTCCCTGCTGCCCGGCGCCGTCGAGGAACTGCTGCGCTTCGAGAGCCCGATCAACGTGGCGACGTTCCGCTACGCGGTCGAGCCCGTGGAGATCGGCGGGGTGACCATCCCGGCCGGCGACTCGGTGTTCGTCTCCATCGGCGCGCTCAACCGGGACCCTTCCCGGTTCGAGGAGCCCGACCGGCTGGAGATCACCCGCCCGGCCACCGGCCACCTGGCCTTCGGCCACGGGCTCCACCACTGTCTGGGCGCACCGCTGGCCCGGGTCGAGGGCGCGGTCGCCATCGGCCAGTTGATCACCAGGTTCCCGAAGCTGTCGCTCGCCGTCGGACGCGAGGACCTCCGCTGGAGGTTCAGCCTGATGCTGCGCTGCCTGGAATCCCTGCCGGTCGTGCTGTGACCGAGCGGCTCCGGACGCCCGAGCCACAGCTCGCGGGGCGGCCGCAGAGCGCCGGGGACGCGACGTACCACCGGCTGATGTCGATGCTCGCCCGGTCCTCCGCGGACTACCGGATCATCGACCATCCGCCGGAGGGCCGGACCGACCTGGCCAGTGAACTGCGCGGCCACCGGCTGGAGATGGCCGCCAAGTGCATGGTGGTCCGGGTACGCATGAGCCGCGGCGAGGACCACCATGTCCTCGCCGTGGTCCCCGGCCACCGCCGGGTGGACCTGCGCAGGATCAAGAAGCTGTACGGGGGCAGCGACGCCACGCTCGGCGACCGGGACGAGGCGGAGCGCCTCACCGGCTGCCGGAGCGGCTGCATCATCCCGTTCTCCTTCGACGAGGCGCTTCCGCTGGTGGCCGACGCCGGTCTGCTGACGCACGAGGAGATCTACTTCAACGCGGCCCGGCTCGACCGGTCGATCGCCCTGCGGACCACGCACTACGTGACCCTGGGCCGGCCGCGCGTGGCCACCGTCGCCAAGTGACCGTTCGTCCGCGGCCGTTCACCGGCCGGGACGCACCAGCCGGTGCTCGTACGCGAAGATCACCACATGGACCCGGTCGCGCATGCCGAGCTTCGAGAGCAGCCGCCCGACATGGGTCTTCACCGTGCCCTCGGAGAGGAAGAGCTCCTTCGCGATGGCCGCGTTGGAGGCCCCGCGGGCGATCAGCAGCAGCACCTCGCGCTCGCGGTCGGTGAGCGAGGCCAGCGGGTCGGGCCCGGACCCCGGCGTCGGCAGGTCCGGGGCCACCTCGGCCAGCAGCCGCCGGGTGGTGGTCGGCGAGATCACCGCGTCGCCGCGGTGCACGGTACGGATCGCGGACAGCAGGTCCTCGGCCGGTGCGTCCTTGACCAGGAATCCGCTCGCCCCGGCCTGCAGCGCGGCGAAGGCGTGCTCGTCGACGTCGAACGTGGTCAGCACGATGACCTTCGGCGGGTCGGGCCTCGTCAGCAGCCGCCGGGTCGCCTCCACCCCGTCCATCCGGGGCATCCGCACATCCATCAGCACGACATCGGCGGCCGTGACCTCCAGCCGCTCCAGGGCCTCGGCCCCGTCACCGGCCTCACCGACGACCGTCATGTCGTCCTGGGCCTCGACGACCATGACGAAACCGGCCCGCACCATCGCCTGGTCGTCGACGAAGAACACCCGGATCGTCATGCGGGCTCCCGCTCGTCCCCCGCGAGCGCGGTCCGGTACGGCAGCCGGGCGCTGACCAGGAAGCCGCCGCCCGGGGCCGCGCCCGTGGTGACGGACCCGCCCGCGACGGCCATCCGCTCCCGCATGCCGACCAGCCCGTGGCCCGCCCCGTCGCTCGGCCCGGGACCGTTCCCGTTGTCGCGCACCTCGATCTCCACCCTGTCGTCCGACCACTGGAACCGTATCCCGCAACGGGCCCCGGCACCGGCGTGTTTGAGAGTGTTCGTCAGGGCTTCCTGGACCAGCCGGTAGGCGGCCAGTTCGGCGGCGGGCGAGAGCCGGCCGGGCGTGCCGGTCTCGGCGAAGTCGATGTGCAGGCCCGATCCGCGTACCCGGTCCAGCAGTTCGGGCAGGAGCGAGAGATCGGGCTGCGGTCCGAAGCCGTCGGCGCCGTCGCCGCTGCGCAGTATCCCCAGCAGCCCGCGCATGTCCGTCAGCGCCTGACGCCCCGCCTCCTCGACGGTCAGCAGGACCTCGGCGGCCCGCTCCGGGCGGGCGCGCGCCGCGTAACGGCCGCCCTGCGCCTGGCTGACGATGACGGAGAGGGAGTGCGCGACGAGATCGTGCATCTCCCGGGCGATCCTGGCGCGTTCGTCCAGGGCGGCCCGGTGGGCCCGCTCCTCGCGCTCGGCCTCGGCGCGCGCCGCCCGGTGCTCCAGCTCGCCCACGTACGCCAGCTGGATCCGGCGGAACAGGCCGAGGCTGAAGGCCACCAGCACGATCGCCACCAGAAAGCCGAACAGGAACGCCGGGGGCAGCTGCATCCGCGCGGACAGGGCGGCCCGCACCGCGACCGCGCCCGCGCCCACCGTGCCCACCACCAGCGCCGCCTGCGGCGCCCGCCGGCCGCCGTGCGCGCAGTACGCGAACAGCGACAGGGGGAAGGCGAGCAGCGAGGGCAGCAGCGGGAAACCGCCGGGCAGCACGGCGGCCTGGGCGGCGCAGGCCACGCTCGTCACCACGAACGACGGCAGGGGCGCGGAGCGCCGCCAGGCTCCCGCCGCGTGGCCGACGACCACCGCGGGCGCGAGCAGCAGGGCCCACGCCCCCGGCAGTGCCAGCCACAGCAGCAGCAGGGTCCAGCCGCCGACGGGGACGGCGACGGCCAGCGTGATCAGTACGTCCGCCCTCGCCGGGCGGTCCGCCCGGGTCAGTCGCCGCACAGTCGGCAGACGGCTCGGGTGCGACGCTGATACGTACGGGTCGCGCCGAGCAGCGCGAGTCCGAACAGGGCCCAGCCGCCGTACACCGCCAGGATCACCCAGGAGTTGGCGCTGCCCGAGTCGAAGGGCAGGTCCGGGCCGCCGAACAGATGGTTGACCGAGGCGAACACCGGGATCAGACCCTGGAGCAGCAGGGCGGCGGACAGCCCCCAGCCGCACGAGACGAGCAGCATCCGGGGCACCCGCCGCCGGGCCAGGAACGGCACCCAGAACGGATAGACGAGGCCCCACGAACTCACCAGGGCCAGGGACAGCACCCCGCCCCCGACCAGCAGCATGGTCTCCATGACCGGGAATCCCTCGGTGTAGTTGTCGGGCCGGCCGATGCCGCCCCCTGCCCACCAGTAATACTTCACCGCCGGGTAGACGAAGGCCAGCGCGAACGCCGTGTAGCCCAGCCAGGCGGCCGGCCGGTCCCGTTCACCGGGCCGCAGACCGCACAGATCGCAGCCGTCCCCGGTGCGCCGCTGGAAGGCGAGTGTGGCACGGGCCAGCAGCAGGGTCGCGGCGAAGGCGACGGCGCGGGTGAGGAAGCCGGGCCAGTCGACCGTGGCGAAGTCCCCGGCGGGAATCCCGGTGACCCAGAAGAACGAGCGGAACGCGTCGAAGATGATGCCGACCGCGGACCACAGCAGCAGGACGCAGGCGACCCAGCCGGTGAACAGCAGCGCGCTACGGGCCGGGCCCCGGACCGCCCGCTCGGAAGCGGCGGCGAGCACCGCGGCGACACCGGTCACGGCACCCGCCCAGGCGGCCCACGAGGGCACGATGCCCAGCGAGCTGATGTAGTCCGCCGCGCCCGGCAGATGCGGCTCCGCGGCCTTCGTCACGAGCACCCCCGCGAGCGTCGCCAGGACCGGCCACAGCCGTGCGCGCCGGGGGGCGGCGGCCTGCGGCGCCGCCCTCTCGGTCAGTGGAATGACGCCCTCGGGCATCTCGGACTCCTCTCCCAGCAGTGCTGCGACCCGACTCTGCGGCGCATGCGGTCGTCCACCACCGTGGCAGCCGGGGCACGGGCGCCGCGTCTGCCTCAGGTCTTGAGCGGATGTGACCTGCGGATGATTACCCGGGTAGGGGTGGTGCTCCGTATGGTCGTTGCCGGTACCGGCAATCCGTCCGGTCACCGGCTCCCCCCTGGCTAGCGTGCGGACTCCAACTGCACACGGCCCGCGGCGTCTTCGGAGCCGGAAGCGGCCACCGTCCATCAGCGTCAAGGAGCCGATCCATGTCCCGAACGACCGATCAGGCTGATCAGGCCCCCGATGCCAACGCCGCCTACGCGGCGCCGGCCCACGACCCCGTGGCCGAGCGCTTCATGGCGATGGCCGATGTGATCACCCCGAACGCCATCCGGGTCGCCGCCACCCTCGGCATCGCCGATCTCGTCCGCAAGGGCGTGAACCGGCTGGACGACCTGGCCACGCACACCTCCACGGACCGCGACGCGCTCGGCGAGATGATGCGCCACCTGACCGTCCAGGGCCTGTTCGAGCAGCCCGAACCGGACGTCTACGCGCCGACCGAACTCTCCCGCTGGATCCAGAGCGACCACCCCGTCGGGATGCGCGAGTTCCTCGACCTGGACACCCCGATGGGCCGCCCGCAACGCGCCTTCGCCAGCCTGCTGCACTCCGTCCGCACCGGCGGACCCGCCTACGCCGAGGTGTACGGCAGGACCTACTGGGAGGACCTGGACGCCCACCCCGGGCTGAGCCGGGCGTTCAACGCCAAGATGGCCAAGCAGGTCTCGGAGATCGCCGCGGACGTCGCCAAGACCTACGAGTGGGACCGGGTCGGCCATGTCGTCGACGTCGGCGGCGGCACCGGCACCCTGCTGGCCGAGGTGCTCGCCGCGCACCCCGCGCTGCGCTCGACCCTCGTCGACCTGCCCGCCGCGTCCGGCGGCGCCGCGAAGCTGCTGACCGACGCGGGGGTCGCCGGCCGCTGCGAGATCAAGCCCGGCAGCTTCTTCGAGCCGCTGCCCGCGGGCGCCGACGTGTACGTACTGTCGACGATCCTGCACGACTGGAGCGACGAGGCCTCCCGCAAGATCCTGCACCGCTGTGCCGAGGCCGCGGGCGAGCACGGCCGGGTCCTCGTCGTGGAGCATGTGATCCAGCCGGAGATCCGGCAGGGGATCTCCACGCTGAACCTGATCCTGCTGGCCACGCTCGGCGGCAAGGAACGCTCGCTGGACGAGTACGGGGAGCTCGCGGCCTCCGCCGGCCTGCACGTCCTGCGGACCCTGCCGTTGCCCTCCGGCCGCTCGCTGGTGGAGCTCGGCCGCCGCCCGTGAACGATCTGGTGTTCGCGCTGGCCGGGACCGTCGGGGTGGTGACGCTGGCGATCGGCATGGCCGTCGGCGCACGCCGCCTCCTCGGCCTGCGCGTCGGCACCCTGCGCATGGTCCTGGCCTCCCTGGTCGGCTTCGCCACCGCCGTGTTCTTCGGCAACATGGTCCAGCCGCCGATGGAGCGGGGAGTGCTCGCCACCGTCATGGTGGGCATCTCCGTCTTCGTCACGATGGCGTTCCTGGTCCTCGCCGACGTCGTGATGCCGGACCGTTCGCGGCCGGTGGCCTGGACCCGCAGACTGCGCAGACGCATCATGCGGACCCACCGCTACGCGCAGATCGGGGTGATCCTGGCCCGGCACGGCCTGGCCCCCTTCCTGCGGCGCAAGGACCGGAACCGGGCGGGCCGGCTCGCCTCCCACCGGCTCGCCCGGTCCCTGCGCCTGGCCATCGAGGACGGCGGGGTCACCTTCGTCAAACTCGGGCAGCTCATGTCGACCCGTCCGGACGCGATCCCGCGGGAGTTCACCGAGGAACTGAGCAGACTGCAGTGCCAGGTGCCGCCCTCGCCCTGGCCGGAGGTCCGCCGGGTGCTGACCGACGAACTCGGCGACCTGGTGGACTCGGAGTTCGCCGAGTTCGACCCGGAGCCGCTGGCCGCCGGATCGATCGCCCAGGTGCACGAGGCCCGGCTGCGCTCCGGCGCCAAGGTCGTCATCAAGATCCAGCGGCCCGGCATCCGCCAGATCGTCGAGCGCGACCTGGACATCATGAGCCGGATCGCGGCCGTGCTGGAGGACCGGGCCGACTGGGCGCGGGCCATCGGCACCGTCACCCTGGCCGCCGGGTTCGCCACCGCGCTGCGCGAAGAGCTCGACTTCCAGGTCGAGTTGCGCAACATGAGGGCCATCGGAGCGGCCGCGGCCGAGGCCGGCGACGAGGTGTTCGTACCCGATCTGCACGAGAAGCTGTGCACGAAGCGGGTGCTCGTCATGGAGTGGCTGGACGGCGTCCCGCTCGGCGAGGCGGGACCCGTCATCGAACGGGACGGACTGGACCGCGAGAAGCTCGCCGCCGTCCTGCTCGACTGCATGATGCGCCAGATCATGATGCACGGCGTCTTCCACTGCGACCCGCACCCCGGCAACGTACTGCTGCTCGGGGACGGCCGGCTGGCCCTGCTGGACTTCGGTGTGGTGGGCCGGCTGGACGCCAAGGCCCGGGGCGCGCTGCGCGATCTGCTGCTCGCCATCAAGCGGGAGGACCGGGAGGCGCTCCGCGACGCGCTGCTGGACCTCGTCGTACGCCACGACGACCTGGACGAGCAGGAACTGGAGCGCGAACTCGGCGAGTTCGTCGCCCTGTTCCTCACCGCGGGCTCCACACCCGACCTGGAGATGTTCGCGGGGCTGTTCCGGCTGATCGCCTCGCACGGACTGTCGGTGCCGCCGCAGGTCGCCGGGGTGTTCCGGATGCTCGCCACGCTGCACGGCACCCTGATGCAGCTGGCACCGGGCTTCGACATCGTCGCCGAATCGCGCGAACTGGTCGCCGGTTACTACACCGAGCGCCTGCAGCCCTCCTCGCTGCGCGCCTCCGCGGGCGAGAACCTGCTCAGCCTGATCTCCATGCTCGGCAAGGTGCCCAGACGCCTGGACCGGATCACCGGCGCCCTGGAACAGGGGCGGCTGGGCGTCACCGTCCGGCTCGGCGCCCGCGAACGGGACCGCAGACTCGTCACCGGACTGGTGCATCTGACCCTGCTCACGGTGCTCGCCGCGGCCTTCGGGATCATGGCCGTCCTCCTGCTCGGCACCCGCAGCGGCCCGCTCATCACGCCCACGCTGAGCCTGCTGCACGTCTTCGGCTACAACCTGCTGGTCGTCAGCTCCGTGCTGGGCCTGCGCGTTCTCGTCCGGGTGTTCCGGGGCGAGCCCTGATGTACGTACCGCCGTCACCGCGAATCGAAGCGAACCACTGACTGGAGGCGTCCCATGAAGTCGACCGACCGCAAGCGCTGGGGAGTTCCCGGCGGCCCCGATCTCCTGGACCTGGTGCCGGACCTGCTGGACCAGTTCGTGGGCGGTGCGTACGCGCCCCACGGCCAGGGGATGCGCGGCACCGTACTGCTGCTGCTCGCCGAGGCGCCGCACACCGGGGCCGCGCTGATCGAGGAGATCGCCCGGCGCCGCCCCGGCACCGGGCGGCCCGCCGCCGACGAGGTGTACCCGCTGCTGCAACAGCTCGCCGACGAGGGCCTGGTGACCTCCGACGCCCAGGACGGCCCGCGCACGTACACCCTCACCGAGAAGGGCCGCGAGGCCGTCCCGGAGGGGGGCTTCGACCGTGCCCGGCGAACCGGACCGGGCGCCCGGACCATGGAGGCGCACCGGCTGATGGGCGACGTCGTCATGGCCGCGGGACGGCTGGCGTGGTCGGGCGACGAACAGAAGATGGAGCGCGCGTCCGAGGTGCTCGCCGACACGCGCCGGAAGCTGTACGCACTGCTCGCCGAGGACTGACCGAAGCCGGTCCGGCCCACGGACCGCAGCGGCCGGAGCACGGGCGAACCGCCCCGCGCTCCGGCCGCTTCGCGCTGTTTGGGGGTACGGGAAGGGCCCGCCCCGGCCGGGTGTCCGGCGCGGGAGCGGGCCCTGTGTCGCGTACGGCGGCGGCCGCCGCTCGTCGGGTGTCCGGTCAGCCGGACGTACCGACCGACTCCTTCTCAAGGGGCGTACCGCGGTCCGGTGCGGCGGCCGGACCGGACCCGTCCCGGCCGCCCGGCCACCAGGCCCGGCGCCCCAGCAGGGTGGTGACCGCGGGCACCAGCAGCATCGCCATGACGAACGCGGTGAGCAGGATGCCGAAGGCGACGGCGAAGCCCATCTGCTGGAGCATGGTGTTCTCGGCCAGGAGCAGCACACCGAAGGTGCCCGCCAGGATCACGGCGGCGGCCCCGATCGTCGACGCGGAGCTGACGATCGCGTGCCGGGTGGCCTCGGCCGGATCGACACCCCGGCCGACCTCCTCGCGCAGCCGGGCGATCATGAGGATGTTGTAGTCCGTACCGATCGCCACCACGAACAGGTACAGGATCACCGGCAGGGTGAACAGCAGCCCGCTCTCGCCCTTGAGGTCCTGGAAGAGCCACACGGTGGACCCCAGCGTCGCCCCGAAGCCCAGACCGACGGCGAGCATCAGGTACCAGGGAGCCACGACGCTGCGCAGCAGCAGCCCGAGGATGACCATGATGGCCAGCCCGGCCGCCGGGAAGACCAGCGAGTAGTCGTGGTTGACCGCGGCCTGGACATCGGCCATCACCCCGCTGGTGCCGCCGACCAGTGCCTCGGTGCCGTCGGGTGCCGCGGCGTGCGCGGCGTCCCGCAGCGGTCCGGAGACCAGCTCGATGGCCTGGTCGCCGGTGGGCCGGTAGTCGATCATCACGGCGATCTGGGCGACGTCGCCGCCGGGGCTCGTCACGGCGGGGGCGACCGTACCGACACCGTCGACGGCGGCCAGTTCCTTGCCGTACGCGCCGAGTGCGGCCTGGTCCAGCTTGCCGCCGTCCTCCGTGTGGACCAGCACCCACACGGGGTCGGTCTGGCCGGCGGCGAAGCCGCGCTGGAGATCCTCCATCGCCTGGACGGACTCCAGCTCCTTCGGCAGCGAACTCCCGCTGTCGAAGATCGGGTTGAAGCTGAGCGCGCCCACCGCGAGGACCGCGAGCAGCCCGGCCGAGCCGGCCGCGACCCAGCCGGGACGGCGTCCGATGAGCGTGCCGACGCGCTCCGAGAGCCGGTGCTCCGGCTGCTTGCGCCAGGCCTTGGACGGCCAGAACACCTTGGAACCGAGGAGCGAGAAGACCGCCGGCACCAGGGTCAGCGCCGCCACGAGGGTCACGCCCACCGAGATGGCCAGGGCGGGGCCCATGGCGCGGAACATGCCCAGGCTGGACAGCAGCAGGGCGAGGAAGGCGACGATCACGGCGCCCGCGGCGGAGGCGATGGTCTCGCCGACCTTGCCGACCGCGTCGGCCATGGCCTGCTTGGGCGCCTGGCCGGTGCGCAGATGCTCCCGGTAGCGGAAGAGCAGGAACAGGATGTAGTCGGTGCCGACGCCGAACAGCACCACGATCAGGATGGACGAGATCGACGCGTCGGTCTTGAGGCCGCCGAGTTCGGACACGGTGGCGATCAGTCCGTTGGCGACCACGAAGACCACCGAGATCACCAGCAGCGGCAGGAACGCGATCAGCGGGCTGCGGAAGATGACGAGCAGCAGCACCACGATGAGGGCCATCGTGGCCATCATGATCATGGCATCGGTGTTGCCGGAGGAGTGCATGGTGTCCACCGCGGTGGCCGTCTGGCCGGTGATGCCCATGCTCAGCGAGGTGGACTTGAGCAGCGGCTTGACCCGCTCGCGCAGTTCCTCGACCGACTTCATCAGGTCCGCGTCGTAGGGGTCCTTCGAGGTAGCCAGGATATTGGCCAGCGCGATCTTCCCGTTGGCGGAGACGGACTGCGGGTTGGTCTCCACCCGCTTGATCTTCTTCAGCCCCGCCTTGTCCAGACCGGCGACGACCTCGGCCACGTCGGCCTTGTCGGCGGCGGTCAGAGTGGCCTTGTCCTTGCGCTGGAAGACCGCGACGGAGGCGGGCTGCTCCTGCTGCGGGAAGGCGCGTTCCTGCACCTTTCCGACCTGTACCGACTCGTAGTGCGACGGCAGGAAGTCGGCCTGGTCCTGGGTCGGCTTCAGCTGGGGAGCGAGGGATACCAGGGCGACTGCCGCAATGACCCAGGCGAGAATGGTCAGCCAGGGATGCTTGACGGCGGACTGCCCGATCCTTCCGAACATGAGACTCCTTCGGTGCGTCTTTCCAGGGGGCACCTGATTCTCGGGGCGGGAACTTCCCCGCCCCGTACCGCGCGAGGGATGTGGCAGCAACCTGCCGTGCGCCGCGGGAGTGGAGGTGCGGGGCACCCGCGCACCCCCGTCGCGGACCGGGCTGGCAGGAAGATGACACCGGGGGCATCAAGCGGCCAGCGATGTTGCCGGGCCCGGAGAGCGGACCGGATCCTCGGACGATGAATCCGTACCCCTGCGCGAACCGAACCGCCGCCGGCCACCCGGTGGACGCGGTGAGAGCATGACCGTCGCGGCGCCGGCGGGATCCGGACTGCTCGCCCATGTGGCCGTGGGCGAGCCGGAGTTCGAGAACCGGATCACCGAGTCGCTGCTCGCCGTGGAGAAGCGGCTGCTGGACTGCGTGGCGAGTGCCCCGGACCCGAGGGTCGCCGAACTCACGGGCCATCTCGCCGCGGCGGGCGGCAAGCGGCTGCGGCCGCTGCTGGTGCTGCTCGGCGCCGAGTTCGGCGAGCCGTTCCGCGACGGGGTGACCGAGGCGGCCGTCATCGCCGAAATCGTCCACATCTCCTCGCTCTACCACGACGACGTGATGGACGGGGCGACGATGCGGCACGGCGTGCCCAGCGTCAACGCACGCTGGGGCGAGCGGCTCGCGGTGGCCGGCGGGAACTGGCTGCTCGCCCGTGCGGCGCAGCTCGCCTCCCGGCTGGGCGCGCAGGCCGTGCGCTTCAACGCGGAGGTCGCGAGCAGACTGGTCGCGGGGCAGCTGGGGGAGTTGACGGGGCCGGCCCCGGACGAGGACCCCGTCGAGCACTTCTTCCAGGTGACCGAGGGCAAGACCGCCGCGCTGTTCTCCATGTCGACGGCGATCGGCGCACTCCAGGCCGGAGCCCCGGCCGGGTGCCAGGACGCCCTCACGGAGTACGGGAACCAGCTCGGCGTCGCGTTCCAGATATCCGACGACCTGCTCGACCTGGCCGCCCCCGCCGCACTCACCGGCAAGGAGCAGGGCAAGGACCTCTGGGCCGGTGTGGCCAGCCTGCCGGTCCTCCTCGCCCAGGAGGACACGAGCCCGGGGGGCGCCGAACTGCGGGCGCTGCTGGCGGACGGCCCGGTCGAGGGGGCCGAGGCCAGGCGCCGGGCGCTGGAACTCTTCCGGGCCTCTCCCGCGCCCGCCCGGGCGCAGGCCCATCTGTACCGGCGGCTGGACCGGGCCAGGGCGGCGCTGGAGCTGCTGCCGCCGTGCCCGGCCCGCCGGGTGCTCGACGCGCTGTGCGGCTACGTGGCCCTGCGCACCGGCTGAACAAGGCAGAGACGACAAAGGAGTTGGTCATGCCGCAGGACACCGCTGCCCGCACGGACCGCATCGGCGAACTCGCCGCCATCCGTGACGAGGTGCTCCGGGGGCCCGTCCGGGCGACCGAGGCGCAGCACGCCAAGGGCAAGTTGACGGCGCGTGAGCGCATCGCGCTGCTCCTCGACGAGGGTTCGTTCAGGGAGGTCGAGCAGCTGCGTCGGCACCGGGCGACGGGGTTCGGTCTGGAGGAGAAGAAGCCGTACACCGATGGTGTGATCACCGGCTGGGGTCTCGTGGACGGCCGGACCGTTTTCGTGTACGCGCACGATTTCCGGATCTTCGGGGGTGCGCTGGGCGAGGCCCATGCCACGAAGATCCACAAGATCATGGACATGGCCATTGCGGCGGGTGCGCCGCTGGTGTCGCTGAACGACGGTGCGGGCGCCCGTATCCAGGAGGGTGTGAGCGCGCTCGCGGGGTACGGCGGGATCTTCCAGCGCAACACGCGGGCCTCGGGTGTCATCCCGCAGAT
>NZ_JBEXPH010000189.1:0-15179 GCF_040611955.1 Streptomyces sp. NPDC006510
TGCCGTCGATGGCGGCACGCGACAACCTGAGTCACTTTCCTGCGCGCATCAGGAGATGCCCCGGCGGAACCGTTCCCCCTCGCGTGGCTCACGCAGCATCCGGCTGACCTCGATAGAGCCGGCCTCACCGGCCAGCCCCGCGCGGTCGTCGATCGGCCATCGGTAGGCCGTCGCCACCTTGTGATCGAACGCCGTGGTCGGCTCACCTTCCGACTCGAAGAAGGCGAACAGAAGAGTTCCGTCGGGCGCGAGTACCCGACGGAACTCGGCGAAGTACGGGGGCACGTCCTGCGGTGGGGTGTGAATGACCGATGGTCCTCCGCCCGGCTTCGGGGGCCGGGCGGCCCGTTCCGCACCGAGGACACCTGAGACGCCCGGCGGGCGGCACTCGCGGGAGTGCCGCCCCATCGGGCCCTGTGGTGCAGTGATGTCAGCTGACCTGGAGGGTCGGGTTGCTCGGCCAGCCGGTTGCGGCGGATCTCTGTCGCGCGGACCCTATGCCGTTGCCTCTTCCGGCTCGGGGTTCACAAAGTCGAGCCGTCGGCTCATGACGAGGACGGTCTGAACATCCCTGGCCGTATTTGACCGTTGAAGACTCTGATCGAACCGCCCCTTCGGCTAAAACTGGCCGTTTCATGAGCGGGCAACAACTCATACACGTATCGGCGTCACACTGATGAACCATGCCCCACTCAAATACCACAGC
This sequence comes from Streptomyces sp. NPDC006510, assembly GCF_040611955.1. Classification (NCBI taxonomy): domain Bacteria; kingdom Bacillati; phylum Actinomycetota; class Actinomycetes; order Kitasatosporales; family Streptomycetaceae; genus Streptomyces; species Streptomyces sp. NPDC006510. The sequence goes on from NZ_JBEXPH010000189.1 coordinate 707, forward strand.
CAACAGCATCAGTCGCCGCTATCTGCTGGCCGCCTCGGGCGCCATCGCACTCACCGCTGCCTGCGGTTCCAACACCGGCCGTGCCGGCGGAGCGGGCGATCGCCCCGCCCTCGACCAGTGGTACCACCAGTACGGCGAGGCCGGGACCGAACAGGCGGTGAAACGATATGCGGCCGCGTACCGCAAGGCGGAGATCACGATCGAGTGGCGGCCCGGCAACTATGACCAGCAGACGGCCGCAGCACTGTTGACCAAGAACGCACCGGACGTCTTCGAGGGTGGTCCGACCCTGGACCAGATCCGGGGTGGGCAGGTCGCCGATCTCACCGACCTCCTGGGCGGGGCACGCGATGACTTCAACCCCGCGGTCCTCACCCCCAAGACATATGAGGGCAAGGTCTACGGGATCCCCCAGGCCATCGACATGCAGATGCTCTATTACCGAAAGAGCCTGTTGGCCGAGGCCGGAGTCCGGCCACCGCAGACCCTTGACGAACTGGCGGACGCTGCAAGGGCCCTGACGACCAAGGATGTCAAAGGCCTCTTCCTCGGCAACGACGGGGGAGCCGGCGTGCTCGGCGCCACCCCGCTTCGCGCCGCAGGCCTGGACCTGGTGACCTCCGACGGAGCGGTCGGATTCGACGACCCGCAAGCCGCCAGGACCCTCGGCAAACTGCATCGATTCCACAAGGACGATTCCCTGCTGCTCGGAGCCCCCACCGACTGGTCCGACCCGTCCGCGTTCCTCCAGGGCCTGACCGCCATGCAGTGGACGGGGCTGTGGGCCCTCCCACAGATCGAGAAGGCGCTGGGCGACGACTTCGGCGTCCTGCCCTTTCCCCGCGACGGGGCGCGGGGCAGGCCTTCGGTACCGGTCGGCGCCTACGGGGCGGCCGTCAGCGCGCACAGCAGCCACATCGACGCGGCGAAGGCATATGTGAAGTGGCTGTGGGTGGAACGGACCGACTACCAGGAAGACTTCGCGCTATCCTACGGCTTCCATATTCCCGCCCGGATCTCGCTGGCGAAGAAGGCAGCCGGACTAGCCAAGGGCGCGGCGGCCGAAGCCGTCCGCTTCACGACTGAACACGGCTACGCGCAACCCCTGTTGTGGACCGACAGGAGCCAGACCGCCTACCAGGACGCCCTGAGCCGGATCATCACCGAAGGCGCCGACCCGGACGCCCAGATCAGGTCGGTCGTTGCGACGGCGAACGCCGAGCTGAAGCGGGTGCGGTCATAGCCACGCAGACGCCTGAAGGCGCCAACCGGCCGCTGGGGCGGCGACTGCTGGGTCCCCAGAACCGCTACCTGTGGTTCTGGGTCTTCGTCGGCCCCTTTGCCGCCGGGCTCGCCCTCTTCACGTACGTACCGCTGCTGTGGAGCGTGTGGCTCAGCTTCTTCGACGCCCACAACACGGTGACACCGACCGACTTCGTGGGCCTGGACAACTACTCCGAGATCCTTGGCGACCCGTCCTTCGTCTCCAGTCTCGTCACCTTCGTCGTCTTCTCGCTCTTCGTCGTTCCGGCAACCTACGGGCTCTCGCTCGCCCTCGCTCTGATGGTCGCCGGACTGCGCTTCGCCCAGGCGTTCTTCCGGTCGGTCTTCTTCCTGCCGACCGCCTGCTCGTACGTCGTCGCCGCAATGATCTGGAAGCTGTCGATCTTCAACGGGGTACGGTTCGGGCTGGCGAACACGGTGCTGGGATGGTTCGGCGGCTCGGACATCGCCTGGCTGTCGACCACCAGCCCGCCCTGGTATTGGCTGGTCATCGTGACCGTGCGCCTGTGGCTCCAGGCAGGCTTCTACATGGTGATCCTGCTGGCCGGACTCCAGCGAATTCCACGCACCCTCTACGAGGCGGCGGCCGTCGACGGCGCCCGCCCCGGCTGGCAGGTCTTCAGGCACATCACCTTCCCGCAACTGCGTGCGACCTCCGTCGCCGTCGTCCTGCTCCTGGTGATCAACGCCTTCCAGGCCTTCGACGAGTTCTACAACCTGCTGTCGACGGCACGCGGCTACCCGCCCTACGCCAGGCCGCCCCTGGTCTACCTGTACTACGTGGCGCTGGGGCAGGGACAGAACCTAGGCCTCGGCAGCGCCGGCGCGGTGATCCTCGCACTGATCATCGCGGTCGTGGCGGTGGTACAGGCACGCTGGTTCGGTCTCGGACGCCAGGAGGACTGACGTATGCGACAGCACTCGACGGATCAACCAACGGGGCTCTCAATGGCCCATGCCTTCCGACGGCTCGCGCGCGGACTGCGGCTCGTGCTGCTCGTCGCGCTCGCCATGCTCTTCCTCGTCCCGTTCTACCTACTGGTGCGCAACGGCCTGGCCACCGAAGCGGACATCACCGGGGCGGACTGGACGTTCTTCCCGCACAGCCTCCAGTGGGGCAACCTGCGGGAACTGTTCAACGACAGCAGTGTCCCCATGCTGCACGCCCTGTGGAATTCGGCCGTGATCGCCGTCCTCACGACCGTCGGCACCCTGCTGCTCGCCTCGCTGGCCGGATACGGGCTGGCCCGCATCGAGTATCCCTATGCGAGCCAGGTCTTCTACGCGTTCCTGGTCACCCTGATGATCCCGTCCGCCGTCACTTTCGTCCCGAGTTTCGTCCTCGTTTCGTCGCTCGGCTGGATCTCCACCCTGCGCGGACTGATCGTCCCCACCCTCTTCAGCGCGTTCGCAGCCTTCCTCTTCCGGCAGTACTTCCTCGGCTTTCCCCGGGAGCTGGAGGACGCGTCCAGGGTGGACGGGCTCGGCTACTGGCGTACGTACTGGCGGATCGTCGTTCCCAACACACGGCCGGTCTTCGCCGCCGTGGGGGCGATCGTCTTCATCGGCTCGTGGAACTCGTTCCTCTGGCCACTGGTGATCGGCCAGCAGCGCGACGCCTGGACGGTGCAGGTTGCGCTCGCCACCTTCACCACGGCTCAGACGGTCAACCTGCACGAGCTGTTCATCGCAGCCGCCGTTTCGATCCTGCCCCTGCTGGTGGTCTTCCTGGTACTCCAGCGCCACATCGTCGCGGGCGCGGAGCGCTCGGGCATTGATGAATGATCAAGAGCCCGGGGCGCCGACGCGGACCACCGTCCGCACCGGGGTCAGCGGTCGGCGATGTCCTCGCGGAGGCCGTCGGAGAATTCCCACCACGACAGCGGTAGCCAGTCGCCGTTGATGAAGGCATCGACAGTTGCGCCGCGACCGCGGACAGTCACCGTCGTTCCCGGCGGGTACGTGGTGCCGGACAGGCCGGGCACTGGGACGAGCAGGGTCCCGAGGCGTTGTGCAGCCACTTTGTGCCCTCCCTTTCCGATTTCGGTGCTATATCGGGGCGGCGGATATTCATCCCGATATTACCGGATTGCCCATCGGCTCAGGCCGGAGAATCATGAGAGGTGGGTCACGCGAAATACAGCAGGCGGGGGACGGGCGAAAAAACGTGCATCGCCGAGCGGAGGTGGCAGCCATGAAGGCCGTCGTATACAAGGAACCGTTCACCGTGGCGGTCGAAGACGTCGAAAAGCCCAGGATCCAGCACCCGAACGACGTGATCGTGAAGATCACCTCCACCGCGATATGCGGCTCGGACCTGCACATGTATGAGGGCCGTACCGCAGCCGAACCCGGCATCGTCTTCGGACACGAGAACATGGGGATCATCGAGGAAACCGGTCAGGGCATCACCTCGCTCAAGGCGGGCGACCGCGTGGTCATGCCCTTCAACGTCGCCTGCGGGTTCTGCACCAATTGCGTCGAGGGATTCACCGGATTCTGTCAGACCGTCAATCCTGGCTTTGCGGGAGGTGCTTACGGATATGTCGCCATGGGGCCCTGGCCAGGCGGCCAGGCGGAATACCTGCGCGTTCCGTACGCCGACTTCAACTGTCTGAAGCTGCCGCCGGGAAACGAGCACGAGACCGACTTCATGCTGCTTGCCGACATCTTCCCCACCGGCTACCACGGCTGTGAACTCGCCGGGGTTCGCCCAGGTGAGAGTGTCGCCGTGTACGGCGGCGGGCCGGTCGGGCTCATGGCCGCCTACTCGGCCCTGTTGCGCGGCGCGAAGAAGGTCTTCGTCGTGGACCGCGTTCCCGAGCGACTGGAAAAGGCCCGGGAGATCGGCGCGATTCCGGTCAACTTCGCCGAGGGCGACCCCGTGGAGCAGATCAAGGAGCAGACCGAAGGCGTCGGCACGGACAAGGGCGTGGACGCCGTCGGCTACCAGGCGGCGGCGCGCGGCACCGACCGCGAGGAACCGGCGACAGTCCTGAACTCGCTCGTCGGCACGGTCCGGGCCACCGGAGCGCTCGGCGTGCCCGGCCTCTACGTTCCGTCCGACCCCGGAGGCCCCGACGAGCAGGCCAAGCACGGCATGCTCCTCGTCTCGATCGGCAAGCTCTTCGAGAAGGGCCTACGCATGGGTACGGGGCAGTGCAACGTGAAGCGCTACAACCGGTACCTGCGCGACATGATCATCGAGGGCCGGGCGCAGCCGAACTTCGTCGTTTCGCATGAACTGCCCCTGGACCAGGCGCCCTCGGCGTACGACAAGTTCGACAAGCGGATCGAGGGCTACACGAAGGTCGTGCTGCACCCGTAGCGGGAGACCCGACGGCACGCAGTACGAGCCGGGCTCTCCCGTTCGGCTGAGCGCGGCCACCAGCGCGTCTCCCCAGCGAAATACTTCGCCGCCTTCCGCAGGATCTCACGTTCCGCTTCCAGCTCGCGGCCCTCCATGGCGGCCCGCACCGGGCTGTCGAAGTCCACCATCGGCCGGATCTGGAAGCGGTTCGACCTCAAGCCGCACCTGCAGGATGCCATTTCTGGTGTTCCGATTCCCCGGCCCGCCCGCCGAACCGGACGTGCCCGTCTCCGAGCATCCGGCTCTCCGCGTGCTCTTTCCTCTGGTCAGCCGACGGCTGCCGGTATTGGCGTCCATGGTGTGGGTATGTTCCGGCCCTGGTATCGGTAGCGGACAACCGGAACCTTCTGGGGTTGGAACAGCGATATCCCGTCCTCGGTCGGTCGTTTCCCCGGGAGGAAGCAACGGAACAAGGAGCCTTTTTCAACCTCATTTCGAACTGTTCAGGTGGAGGGTGAGGACGGCTTGGGTGACGCCGGTGATGGTGCCCGCAGAGGCACCACCTATTGATCGATGCGGAGTCCGGGAAGAGCCTTGCGTACCCGGTCGACGGTAGCGGCGTCGAGCTTGGTGTGCGACAGGTTGATGTATTCAAGGTGGGTCAGCCCGTACAGCGACTCTGGCAGCGTGGTCAGCTCGTTGAAGGACAGGTCCAAGCGCCGCAGGCGGGGCGTGCGGGTGAACGCGTCGTGGGGGAGGGTGGTCAGGGCGGGACGGACGACACGACCGCCGATCTTCTGCTCTCCCCACCGGTCGATGTACAACTCCTCCAGTGTGGTGATCGGCCAGACGCTGTCGAGGAGGTGATGTCGTTGTGCGGGGGTTGGTCCGCCGCTGAAGCGCAGGATTCGTAGATGAGGCAGCTGGGCCAGGTCCGGAAGCCGGTCGAGACGCGGGCTCACTGAGCAGGTGAGGTCGAGTTCCTCAAGCGAGGTGAGGGCGAGAATGTCGTCGGGGATGGTGGTGAGGCGGGCGTTGGCCGGACTGAGCCGGCGCAGTGTCGACAGCCGGTTGACCACTGGAGGGAGTTCGGCCGGCCGGTCGTAGTTGAGGTAGGACAGGTCAAGGTCGGTCATCGAGCGAAGGCCCTGGACGCTGTCGGGCAGTGGGATCGACAGGTGTGAGAGCTGCAGCGTCTGCAGGCTGGCGAGGCCGCCGAGCTGCTCTGGCAGGCTGTGCAGCTTGTAGCCGTACAGGCGCAGGATCCGCAGCTGGGTCAGCTGCCCGATGGTGGCGGGCAGCCCGGTCAGCGCTGCTTTCGACAGGTCCAGTTCCTCGAGAGTGTCCAACTCACCGACCCGGTACGGCAGCATGCTCAGCCCGTCGACGGCCAGTCGGCGCAGGTTCGGCAGGTTAAAAACCCGCTCCGGTATCGCGGTGATGCCCTGGTTGGTCAGGTCGACATCGGTGGTATCGGGAGTCAGCTGGTCCAGCACCGGTGGCGCCTCGGGTCCCGGCGCCAGCTCGCCCTTCTTGTCTGCATAGGTGGCCCAGAGCCTGTCGAAGATGGGGCGCACGATCCGCTGCTGCTCGGTGGTCAGGCTGACGTCTTCATCCATCAACCGGTCGAGGAGCTCCTGCCAAACCAGTTCGGCATCCTCGAAGGGCATCTCCTCATCGAACTTCCAAGTGTCGAAGGACAAATCGATTCCTTCGAACCAGCCCTCTTTTTGCCCTCACCATCGGTCCACGGGTACGTCGGTAGTGTTGTCGTCATGAGCGGAATGCACTTTGCCGCACCGACAACACTGAGCCTTCCCAAGCTGGCGGTGATGCCCGCGAGTTGGACACTTTGCGCGACGACGAAGGTCCTGGTAGACGGGGTCTCGCCCAAGATCACCCGTGTCCACCAGGAGCTTCGCGTGCTCGTCTACCCGTCCTCGATTGATCTGTCCAGCCGCACCCTGCGGTTTCTGACCAGACATCTGACGGCCCGGCGGAAGGAGGTCGGGACCCGGTGGCGGCGGCTGCCGGTCAGCCGTCAGGCTCTGCTGGCCCTGGCCCACCTGCGGTGCGGTGACACCTACGCCCAGCTGGCCGCAGGGTTCGGCATCGGGATAGCGACCGTGCACCGCTACATACGCGAGGCCGTCGAAGTCCTGGCTGTCATCGCCCCGTCCCTGTCCGAAGCGATGGCAACGATCCGGACGAAGGCGTTCGTCATCCTCGACGGCACCCTGCTGCCCATCGACCGCATCGCCGCCGACACCCCGGGCAAACACAGGCGCCACGGGATGAACGTGCAGGTCCTCACCGACCCGTTCGGACGACTGCTCTGGGCCTCGCCCGCCCTCCCGGCTCGACCCACGACCTCACCGCCGCCCGACAGCACGAATCATCGAAGCCCTTACCGAGACGGGGCTCAAATGCTGGGCCGACAAGGCGTATCAAGGAGCCGGTAGACCCGTCCGGGTGCCGTTTCGGGGCCGCCGTCTCAAGCAATGGAAGGGCCGTCACAACAGCACCCACGCCAAGATCCGCTGCCTCGGCGAGCAGGCCATGGCCACCCTCAAGAGCTGGCGTCTCCTCCGAAAGCTCCGCTGCAGCACCAACCGGATAACCGACATCGTGAAAGCCGTCCTCGTCCCTCACCACGCCTCAACCTGAGGTTGGAAAAGGCTCAGCGCCAGCGCGTCCCGTCGTTGTCGGGGCTGCTTTCCGCCCTTACCGGCATCTCCCGGTTCGAACTGCCCCCAGCTTCGCCATGCTGCTGCGACAGCACGGCGGCGGAGTCCTTTCACCTCCGCTCGATCCCACAGCGCCTCGTGGCGCACGAAGTCGCAGATCCAGGCGCTGGAACGGTCTCAGCCGGTGCTGCCGATGATGCCGGGCACGCCCGAGCGGCGGAACTGCACCCGTTGCCCGCGACTGGCGCCGTCGTTGGCCGGACTGAGGGGCGCACGCAAGGAAGGGCCTCATGCCTCTCTGCTCCCGCGCTGCGCCTTTCCTCGGCCCCGGCAGGAAGCGACCCTGGCCTTCAGGATCGGTCAATCAAGGCGGACCCTCATGACCACGAGCAACACCGACGACAACTCCAACGCAGCAGCCGACCCTTCACCGCAACGGGCTGCAAGAAGGTGGCTCAGCGGCCCTGCGGCGCTGGCGTATGCGGTTGCCATCGTCGGCGCGGTGGTGGCCGCCGTGGCGACTCCGCTCGGGGACCATGTGACGAAGTCGTTCTTCGACGAGCCGACCTGTCCGGGAGCGGGGTGCGAGGGCAAGAACCCGCAGAATCAGGGCTGCGGTGAGGATGCCCGCACCTTCAAACCTGCTGTGAACAACCCGGCCCTTCTCCAGATCCGCTACAGCGAGGACTGCAAGGCGGTGTGGGCGAGGATCGAGCACGGCGGCCCTGGGGACATGGCCACGGTGAAGGTGTCCGGTGGCACCATGCGAAGTGCCGAGGTTGAGTACGGCGACGACAAGTTCACGAGCATGGCTGTTGTTCCGGACGGTGATTTCCAGGTCACGGCCTGCGCGATCCCCAAGCCTGGTGGCGGCAGCACATTCGAGCGGTACTGCATCCAGGCGACCGAGGCCACCGCCTGGCGATGACGGCTCGGGCCCTTCAGGGCCTCAAGATCAATTCATTGCCCCCAAACCGCAATCCCTCATATTCCAGACGACCGCCGGCGTGGCCCGGCCTCGTCCAGGCGGAAGCCAACCGTACAGCTCCGCAGCCGTCTCCGGCAGCTTCTCCGCGGACGCGCGGATCTCCTCCACCTGCTGGTGGAACGTCATGACCGTACGGAGGTTGTACGCCGCCGCGTGCTCCAGCAGGGCGGTCTGCAGGGGCGCCAGGCGCCGGCCCCGCAGCGCCTCTTTCGACATCGGCCGTGAAGCCTTACGGTGCCTGCTCCGGCGCCGCGGCATCACCTTCCAGCGCACCAAGACCTGGAAGGAGTCACCCGACCCTGATCGCGATGCCAAGCTCGACCGGATCGAGCAGGTGCTGGACCGCTTCCCGGACCGGGTCTTCGCCTTCGACGAGTTCGGGCCCCTGGGGATCCGGCCCATCGCGGGCTCCTGCTGGGCGAAGCAGGGCAAGCCCAACCGGCTGCCGGCGACCTACCGCCGCACCCACGGCGTCACCTACTTCCACGGCTGCTACTCCGTGGGCGACGACTGCCTGTGGGGCGTCAACCGCCGCCGCAAGGGCACCGCCAACACCCTGGCCGCGCTCAAGTCGATCCGCGCCGCCCGACCCGACGACGCGCCGATCTACATCATCCTGGACAACCTCTCCTCCCACACCGGGGCGGACATCCGCCGCTGGGCGAAGAAGAACAAGGTCGAGCTGTGCTTCACCCCGACCTACGCTTCCTGGGCCAACCCGATCGAGGCCCACTTCGGCTGCGGCAGTTCACCCTGGCCAACTCCCACCACCGCAGCCACCCCGCGCAAACCCAGGCACTGCACCGCTACCTGCGCTGGCGCACCACCAACGCCCGCCACCCCGACGTACTTGCCGCCCAACGCAAGGAACGTGCCCGCATCCGCAGCGAAAAGGGCATCCGCTGGGGCGGACGCCCCCTCAGCACCGCAGCCTGACCAACTGCGAACCGCAGCCCCGAGCGCCGAAGGGGGCGAGTTCAGGAGAAGGACAGCGACAGAAGGATGACTCAGGAGGCGGACGGCTCGATCTCCCCCGCAAAGACGATGACCTGGTCGATGAGGCTCCGCCGCAGATGGACGACGTCCGTTCCCGCCAGGCGGGGGCCTCCATCCGGCGTGGTGAAGACCCACTTGTACCGGGCCCACTCGCCAGGCATGTCCACCGCTGAGCAGCGCACCATCGTGCCGGTCCCCGCTGGGTGGCGCCGGATGTCCAGCACGAACCGCTCGACCGCCGCGATTCCTTCGCTGCGGCCCAACGGCCCCCAGAAGACCACGTCTGAGGTCAGGGCCTGGGAGAGCAGGGCAGTCACATAGCTGTCGTCCGAGGCGTTGAACGCGGAGATGAACGTGTCGATCGCGGAGCGTGCGGTCTCTTCCTGCATGCCCCAGTAATACCAGCCTTTCGCGTGCGCTCGTCCCGCGAGCCGCCTTCCGATCACGGTGAACCATCCCGGGCACAGCACTAGGTGATCTATTCCAAGGGGTCAGTGATCGTAGGCGATCAGTGAGCGTAGGACGGTTTGTCCGGTGGCGTCGTTGCCAGATCGCGGCGGTCAGCGCGAGGATGCGTTGCATGACGCGGGCTATGACACCTCCGGGTGTGCGCCCTCGGTGCCGTTCGAGGTCAAGCTGTCCCTTGAAGGTCTCGTTGATCGATTCGATGACCTGTCGCAGCGGCTTGAACAGGGCTGCGCCAGGCCGTTCCCGTTCACCTTTACGGGCAGGCCGCAGCAAGCTGGACTCCATGCTCGGACAGTTCGCGTTCGAAACCACGGCCGAAGTAGTTCTTGTCGCCGATGAGAGTCTGTCGGGGGCGCTCTCGCAGAAGCTCGCATTCGGCTGCCAGGAGGTCAAGGAGGGTCTCGCGTTCGTCGGCCCTGGCCCCGGTCAGGGCGAAGGCGATGGGCAGGCCCTGAAGGGTGCAGACCAGGTGCAGGCGCAGGCCCCAGAAGAAGCGGCTGTGGCTGGCGCAGTAGCCGTATTCGGCCCAACCTGCCAGGTCGGAGCGTTTGACGGTCTCGCGGGAGCGGCCGCATTCCACCGGGGTGGAGTCCACGACCCATACTTCGTCGCTCCACACCGAGGTTGTGGTGGCCAGGATCCGGTTGACGCTTCGCATCAGACCGGCGGCCTTGCGCAGCCGCTTGTTGTTGCCGGGCTGCTGGGGCAGGTAGGGGAAGAGGTGGCGCAGGTGGGCACGGGCATGGCGGAGCCATTTGGCCTCGGAGGTGTAGCCGAGTATGGCCTGCATCGTGGCGAGGGTGACCAGTTCGGCATCGCTCAGGCGGGGCGTAATGCCGACCGGCGGGCGCCACGGCGCCAGGTCGGGATGCTCCTTCAGCATGTCGTCGGTCGTCGCATAGAGTGCTGTCGCGAGGGTGTCCACGTCGTTCGTCACAAAACGATCTTGGACACCCTCGTTCTCGTCTCCGCAGGCACCCCTTGGACCACACCACCAGGAGGAACCAGTGTCATACCCGCAACTGCTCACCCCCGAGGAGAAGCTCGCCGACGCGAAGAAGCTGCTGAGCCTCCCGCGTATCGTCGTGATCTGCGGCTCCACCCGCTTCATGACCGAGATGAACGAGGCCGATCTGCGGGAGACCAAAGCCGGAAAGATTGTCGTCAAACCGGGCTGTGACATGAAGTCGCCGCACGAACTTTGGTCCGATCCTGTCGAGGCCGAGGCGCTGGAGGTTCGACTCGACGATCTGCACCGGGCGAAGATCCGGCTCGCTGATGAGGTGCTCGTTGTGAATGTGCGCCTGAGTTCCCCATCGCCCCGCTCCCCGCGGGCGGTGCCCCCGGTCCTGCGGAGTGCGTCGACGGCCCTGCGTCACCCTCAAGGGTGAACAGCGAGGAAGTCTCAGAATTCATGAGCTTCTATCCGGAAGCCTGAGATTCCGCTGGGTATGGCGAAGTTGAGGGGGCGGGATGTCGCTCGCTGTCGTTGCACCAATCCGATCTCGACCGCTGTTGGAGTCGCCGCAGGACATCGCGGACTTTGAGCAGGACCTGCTGTCTGAGTTCGTGCTCGCCCGGGCTGCGGCCGGGATCGCCGACGAGACGATCTCCGGCGACGTGGATGCGCTGATGGAGGTGCGCGGCTGGTGCGGCCGCCCGCTCTGGGAGCTGATCCCGACTGACCTCGACCGGTTCTTCGGTGAGGACCAGCGACGGCTGGCCACGCTGACGAAGGTCCGCAAGGCGCAGACCCTGGCGACGTACTTCGAGTTCCTGGAGGTGCGGCATCAGGCCGATATCCACGCGGCGACTGGCGTGCTGGTGCAGTGCCCGGTCGATGAGATCAACCGCCCACGAGGCAAGACCAACATGCGGGTGCGGATCCCGCCGCCGGCCGCGGACGTCGATCGGCTCTTCGCCGGATGGCGCGACGATCTACATTCGGCTCGGAAGTACGCGCCGTGTGTCCGTAATTACACCGCATGCCGCCTGGCCAGCCTCATTGGCCCGCGGGTCTCGGAACTGTGCCTGCTCGAAGTCCACGACATCCGCTGGGACCTGGGCACCTTCGGCAAGGTGCTGCTGCGCGGCAAGGGCAGCCGCGGTCAGAAGAAGGAGCGCCTGGCCCCGCTCATCAACGGTTCTCGTGAACTCCTCGAATGGTGGCTCCAGGGCCCGCGGTGGGAGTTCGACGGGCACCTCGATGAGCCCGGTGCACCGCTGTTCCCCTCCGAGCGCCGCGATCCCGGTGGCCGCTGCAAGCGCGTGAGCACCAGCGCGATTCGGGGCGCGATGGCTGAGGCAGTGGAACGCCACCTGCCTCGCTGGTCCGGCCGTGCTACTCCGCACGCGCTCCGGCACTTCGCCGCGTCCGATCTGTACGCACAGGGCATGAACGTCGTCGCTATCCAGGAGCTGCTCGGTCATCGCTGGATCAACACCACGATGATCTACGTGCACGTCAATAAGACCCACATCGAGGACGCCTGGACTTCCGCCGGCCAGCGGGCCGCGTCTCGGTTCACCGGATAGCCCAGGACAGGAGCCGTCATGAAGTGGAACCTGCGGCTGGCCGCCGCGCAGCGCGACATCTGGAAGTCCTCGCAGCTGCAGTCGATGCTCGCCGACGCGGGCCTGACGATCAGCGCGGGGAAGATGTCCAATCTGTGGTCCGGGCAGCCGGTCACCATCCGGCTGGACGACCTCGACATCATCTGCGAGGTCCTGGGCTGCCAACCCAACGACCTTCTGGCCCCGGAGCCCGAGAAGGCCCGCGCTCGGCGTCCCGCAAGCACGTCCGCCCCAGCGGCGGTCGCGGGCGAGCACCCCAGGATCGAACGCCGGGTCGGTCGGACGGAACCACCGCTGTGAACCTGCGGCCCCGGCCGTGCAAGCAGTGCGGCGACAAGATCGCGGAGTACGGCCGGCTCCGCTGCTTCAGCTGTCTGCATCCCGAACTTCCGCCGCCGACCTGCAAAGCATGCGGCAGCGACGCCCACTACGTCGGCGGCTACTGCCGCCGCTGTCATCCCCGCGTGCCGTACGCGGACAGCTGCAGCGACTGCCTCGCCTGGGGCACCTGGCACCGCCACGGCCGCTGTGCCGCCTGCACCTCCTTGCGCAACCGCGGCCACGAGACCGGCACCTGCGCGACCTGCCGCCGCACCGTGCCGCTCCTCAAGCACGGGGTGTGCCGGCTGTGCCGCTGCCAGGCCCAAGCCGTTCCACGGACGTGGCAGCGACCGGACCTCACCACCGCGGCCACCACCGGGCAGCAGCTGTTCATCGCCGATCTGGTTCGGCGGGTCCACCTTGCCGCCCGGACGCGGGAGCGCGGCTCATCCGCAGCGCACCAGCTCGTCGGCGGCTCATTCTGGGCGATGCCTCGGTGGCGTCAGGATCCGCTGTTCGTCGCCGAGCGGGACATGTCACGCGTCACCGTGCCCGTTGTCGAGCCGATCGATCCCGCCTTCACCGCCTACGTCTCCGCGCGGGCCGAGGCAAGAGCCGAGGCCCAAGGCTGGTCACCGGCCTTGCGCGAGCGGGTCCTGCGAAGCCTGTACCTGCTGACTGCCGTCCACGGTCCGCACGAACGCATCAAGGCCAGCACCGTTGCCACGCTGCCGCGCCAGCGAGCCACACGCGCCATCACCCGGGTCACCGAGGTCCTCGCCCGCCTCGACCTCCTCGACGACGACCGCATCGACCCCCTCGACGCGTGGATCCAACGCCGGCTCAGCAATGTGCACCCGGAGATCCGCGCAGAAGCCCTCGTGTGGATCCGCATCGTCCGACACGGCGGGCCCCGCCGCCGTCCCCGCTCGACCGCCACTGTCCGCAACCAGGTCGACGCCTCGATCCCGTTCCTCCTCGACTGCTCGAAGCGCTACCGCACCCTTCGCCAGGTCACCCGCGCCGACCTCACGGGCTGGCTGTCCCAGTGCGCGGCACCGCACAACGAAGCCGTCGCGCTGCGCAACATGTTCAAAACGCTCAGGAGCCAACGGCTGCTGTTCGCCAACCCCGCACGTGGCTTGAGTCTGGGGGCCAGGCCCGCCTCGGTGCCCACGCCGCTGAGCCCCGAGGCGATCCAGACATTAGCCGCGGCCGCCGAGGGCGACCCCGCTCTGAAGCTGCTGGTCGCCCTCATCGGCATTCACGCGCTCTATCCGCACCAGGCCCGCGAGTTGCCCTTGGCTGCCGTCGACTTTATCGGCGGCCGGCTCGTGCACGGCAACATCGACCACCCCCTCGACGCCTTCACCCGTCAGGCCGCCGCCGACTACATCCGACTCCGCCACTCACGCTGGCCACACACCCGCAACCCCCACCTGTTCCTCAGCTCGCAGACCGCGCACTCGCGCACGCCGGTCACCATCGGCTGGATGCAGCCCTTGCTCAAGGATCTCCCGGTCACCGCCCAACGACTCCGCGAGGATCGGATCCTCGAAGAGGCCGCCGTCACCGGCGCCGACCCGCAACACCTGTGCGTGGTGTTCAACATCACCCCGGAGACCGGTCTGCGCTACATCCGCTTCTTCCAACCCGACCCGGCGGACGGCGACGACGCGTCCCCCAGCTAGGGAGCGTATTCGGTTGTGATCAAGGGGCCGCTCGTGTGAGGTCCTTGATCCAGATCATGGAGGCCCGGAGGTGGAGTCCGGCGAGGTAGCTCCCCGGGGTCTTGTCGTAGCGGGTGGCGATGCCTCGCCATGCCTTCATCCTGTAGATCGCCCG
>NZ_JBEXPH010000190.1:0-14886 GCF_040611955.1 Streptomyces sp. NPDC006510
GTGCGCAGCGACAACGCCGACGTGGCGACCGCCAGGACCCCGGCCACCGGCCGCAGCGAGGGCGTGACCGTCGCCGTCCTCTCCACCGACGCCCAGGGCCGCGACCCGCGCCACTCCGCCGCCGTCCGCGACGCCATCGTCGAGGGACTGCGCGACGGCACGCTCGCCGCCCCGCACCACCGCACCCGGCCCACCCCCGGTGTCTCCCTGGTCGGCGGCGGTCCCGGCGACCCCGACCTGATCACCGTGCGCGGCCGACGCCTCCTCGCCGAGGCCGACGTGGTCATCGCCGACCGGCTCGGCCCGCGCGACCTGCTCGACGAACTGCCGCCGCACGTCCAGGTGATCGACGCGGCGAAGATTCCGTACGGCCGCTTCATGGCGCAGGAGGCGATCAACCAGGCACTCATCGAGCACGCCAAGGCGGGCAAGGCCGTCGTACGCCTCAAGGGCGGCGACCCGTTCGTCTTCGGCCGGGGCATGGAGGAGGCACGGGCGCTCGCCGCCGAAGGCATCCAGTGCACCGTCGTCCCCGGCATCTCCAGCTCGATCTCGGTGCCCGGTGCGGCCGGAATCCCCGTCACCCACCGCGGGGTCGCCCATGAGTTCACCGTCGTCAGCGGTCATGTCGCCCCCGACGACGAGCGCTCACTGGTCGACTGGGCGGCCCTCGCCCAGCTGCGCGGCACCCTCGTGCTGCTGATGGCCGTCGACAAGATCGGCGCCATCGCCAAGGCCCTGGTCGCCCACGGCAAGTCCCCGGACACCCCGGTCGCCCTGGTCCAGGAGGGCACCACCGCATCGCAGCGCCGCGTCGACGCGACCCTGGCGACCGTCGCCGAACGGGCCGCCGCCGAAGACGTACGTCCCCCCGCGGTCATCGTCATCGGCGACGTCGTCGCGGTCGGCACGGGCGCCGCACCGCTCCCCGCCGAGTAGCCGGCCAGGACACCGCCCGCACCCCAGCAGAGTAACCAGCGGTAACGGATCTTCTCCCGAGCCGTTGGCACCACACACCGGACAAGGCAGTATCGAACCCGTGGCTGATCTCATCACCGTCGACGACCCCGACGACCCCCGACTGCGCGACTACACCGGACTGACCGATGTCGAACTCCGGCGCAGGCGGGAACCCGCCGAGGGCCTCTTCATCGCCGAGGGCGAGAAGGTCATCCGACGCGCCAGGCACGCCGGGTACGAGATGCGGTCGATGCTGCTCTCGGCGAAGTGGGTCGACCTGATGCGGGACGTCATCGACGAGGTCCCGGCCCCGGTGTACGCGGTCAGCCCCGAGCTCGCCGAGCGCGTCACCGGCTACCACGTGCACCGCGGCGCGCTCGCCTCGATGCAGCGCAAGCCGCTGCCGACGGCCGACGAACTGCTGACGACGGCCCGCAGGGTGGTCGTCATGGAGGCCGTCAACGACCACACCAACATCGGGGCGATCTTCCGCAGCGCCGCAGCCCTCGGCATGGACGCCGTACTGCTCTCCCCGGACTGCGCGGACCCGCTCTACCGGCGCTCCGTCAAGGTCTCGATGGGCGCGGTCTTCTCCGTCCCCTACGCCCGTCTCGGCACCTGGCCCAAGGACCTGGAGACCGTACGGGAAGCGGGCTTCAGGCTCCTCGCGCTGACCCCGGACGAAAAGGCCGACAGCATCGACGAGGCGGCACCGCACCGGATGGACAAGGTGGCACTGATGCTGGGCGCCGAGGGCGACGGGCTGTCCACCCGGGCCCTGGTCGCCGCCGACGAATGGGTACGCATCCCGATGGCGCACGGCGTCGACTCGCTCAACGTGGGAGCGGCCGCGGCGGTCGCGTTCTACGCGGTGGCATCGGGCCGTCCGCAGGACTGACAGGCTACGGGAGCTGCCGGCCCCGGTCCGGGGCCTCGTTCTGGGCCTGGGTCTGGGTCACGGCCCGGTTCCGGCCCGGGTCCGTACCCAGCCCGCGGGAGGGGCCCTGGCAGCCCTGGGCCGCCGCGATGCCGAGCGCCACCAGCAGCGTCACCACGACGAAGACGACGAGCCGCTGCCTCAGCAGCCGCGGATTGGCGGGGCGCAGCCCCGCCGAAGTCGTACGGGCCCCGGGCCGCGTTCCGGGTCGGCCGTTCTTCCCCTGCGGACCTTGCGGGCGCCTCCCGGACCGAGTGGTGTTGCGCGGCGGCTGATGCTGCTGGGGGCGCGAACCACCGGTCCGGGGCGACCCGGCCCGCGACGACGAGGACGGCCTGCTGCCCTGCGGTTGCTTCTGCTTCTGCTGACGGGGCGCGGGAGGAGCCGCGCGCCGCGTCTGCTGTTCGGTGTACGGGCCGTCGAGACGGCCGGTCGGCCGGTCCAGCTCCTGCGCCGAACGCTGCACGGGCGGCCGGCTCTCGTGCAGCCCCTGTGCCTCCCGCGCCGCGATCTCCTTGAGCCGCATGGAGAGTTGGAGCGTGCTCGGCCGCTCCTCGGGGTCCTTCGCCAGGCAGGCGCTCACCAGCGGCGCGAGTGCGTCGTGCACGTCACGCAACTGGGGCTCCTCGTGCACCACGCGGTACAGCATCACCTCGGAACTGCCGTGCCCGAAGGGCGAGTCGGCCATGGCCGCGTACGCGAGCGTGGCACCGAGCGAGAACACATCGGTCGCGGGCGTCACGGCCGCGCCGCGCACCTGCTCGGGGGCGAGGAACCCCGGTGAGCCCACCGCCGTACCGACGTGGGTGAGGGTGGAGGCCCCGGTCGCCCAGGCGATCCCGAAGTCGATGATCCGGGGGCCCTTGGGGGAGAGGAGGATGTTCGAAGGCTTCAGGTCACGGTGGACGACACCGGCCTCGTGCACCGCCACCAGCCCCTCGGAGAGCGCGGCCCCGATCGAGGCCACCTCGGCCGCCGACAGCGGACCCTCCTCGGCCACCTTGTCGTGCAGCGAGGGCCCCGGGACGTACTGCGTGGCGAACCACGGACGGTCCGCCTCCAGGTCCGCGGCCACCAGGCGCGCCGTGCAGCCGCCACGGATCCGCCGCGCGGCGGACACCTCGCGCGCGAAACGGGAACGGAACTCCTGGTCCTCCGCCAGATCCGGGCGGATCACCTTCAGCGCCACCCGCTGGCCCCGCCGGTCCGAACCCAGGTAGACGACACCCATGCCGCCCGCCCCGAGCCGCCGGTGCAGCCTGAACGAGCCGACGACACGCGGGTCCTCGCGCCGGAGCCGCATCATCGCCATGTCTGCCCATCCCCGCTGCCTGGTCCGCCTGACGAGGCACAGCTTACGTACCCGGCGCCCGGGGTGCTCAGAGGCCGCGCCCTCACCGACCGACCGATTGTCGGTGCGCGGCGCCCTCCATGACGGGGTGTGGGACCGCGGCGATACGTGTCCACGATGCGCGCGGGTTCCCAAACAGGTTGTGGCGCCGACGGGTTGGAGTCGGCAGGACATCCGGCCCGACACGCCGGGCGGGCGCGGGGGAGCGGGCCCGGACGGGCGGCGCGACGAGGACCCAGCAGCCAGCAGCCAGCAGCCGACGGCCGGGCCCGGGGCACGGGGACGAGTGAGTGAAGTCACGGCCGACGGCCGTGGGGAACGGCGCCGGCATGCGCGTACCCCCGTCCGGACGGAGGAGGGGCTGACGGGGGCTCGGTCAGCGGGAAGCCGTCCCCCGGCGCCTCCTGGGGCAGCCCGCTCCTGCCGATGCCCGCCTCGCTCTCCAGCAGTACGGGAGCGGGTGGCCGGGCGAGCGAGGCGATCACCTGCCTCGGTTCCGGATCACAACCGACAAAACGGGGCGTGCTGACATAAGAAATCGGGTGAATGTCCGCTGTCGCGACCTGCCGCCGCGTCTGTCTGCCCACTCGACCCCCAACTATCCGGCCCCCGCCCCGGATCAGCACATTCCCACCCGGCGATCCGGGCAGGCGTCAGAGGCGGATACATCGGAGGTCGTGAGCGGCAGGCAGCAGGACACCCCCTCCGGGATGTCCCCGGGGTCAGGCGCCCGGTCTCCACCCAGGGGAGTACGCCGACGGCCCGGGGCTCATCCTCCGGGAGGCCCGGCATTCGGTACGCGGGCATGACGTCCTCCGCCCCGCGCGTCCCTAATGTTGAGGTCAAGCGGCGGGCGCAGCACTCGTCCCCCGAGGTCACACGCCCGCCGCCCCACATCGAGTCAGGAGAGGAACCATGGCGGACACGGCAACGCGGACCATGATCCGCACAGGGCGCAGGGTTCATGCCTCGTTCGGCAGCCGCCCGTCGTCCGGCACGCGCCACCCACTGGTGGCGACGGCAATGGTTCTTCCTCTGGCGGCCCTGCTCGTAGTCGTCTTCGGCGGCTGGGACGCAGTGGTCACACAGGCGTCGTCCGTGGGCGTGATGCTGGGGCGCTGAGCGGCGCCCGGGGTCCGGAAGAGCGGTCCGGACCGGGACATCCGACCAACAACCCCGTGGGGACGGGGGTGCGGCGGACGGCAGCGTTTGTCCGGTCAGCTGGGGAGCTGACCGGACATCGCGCTTTCCGGGGCCGTTCGCGCCGCAGCCGCGATCTCGCCGTCCGTGACACTGCCCGCCGCGCGTACGCTCATCGGCGGGCCCGGTGCGGACCGGGCCCGCCAGTACCAGTTCGCCACCGAGGGAGACCGTGACCACCGCAGTCGTACGCGCGCTGGGCGATCTCGCCCATCGGGCAGCCCATGAACACCCCGAGGACCCCTGCGCCTGTCCGCCCCCGACGGTGCTCGCGGACCGTGCGGACGGCACGGTGGTCCGCAGCGGGGCCGTCGTAGCCAAGGCCCACGCCCCCGGCACGGACACCCCCGGCCTGCTCACCCGCCTGACCCTCGCCAACGCCCCGCACCTCACCGGCATCCTGCTCGCCCCGCTGAAGCCCGGCCCCTCCGCACCACCCGCCCCGCTACACGGCCGCCCCGTCACCCTGTGGCCCCACGGCCGGCCCGTCGACCCCGGCGATCCCGACGCCGCCCCCTGGGAAGAGGCCGCCGCTCTGCTGGCCGGGCTGCATCGGGCCCCGGCCCCGCCCTCCCTCGCCCTCCCGCCCATGCGGGGCCCCGCGAAGGCCGCGCTCGCCGTTGGCCGGATGCGCGCGGCCCGGCCGGGCGACCCGGCCACCGCCCCCGTACTCGAAGCCTGGCGCCGCCTGCCGGCCTGGGCCCGCGACGAAGCCGCCGCACCCCGGCACCGTTCGCGCTTCCTCTGCCACGGCGATCTGCACCTCGGCCAGCTCGTCCGCCACCCGGCCCCGGACGGACCCTGGCTGCTCATCGATGTCGACGACGCCGGTCTCGGTGACCCCGCCTGGGACCTCGCCCGCCCCGCCGCCTGGTACGCGGCCGGAATCCTGCCCCCCGAGGTCTGGCTCCGCTTCCTGGACGCCTACCGGGCGGCGGGCGGCCCCGCCGTACGCGTCGAGGGCGATCCCTGGCCGGAGTTGGATGTCCCGGCCCGCGCCCTGACCGTCCAGGCCGCCGCGCTGGCGTTCGCCAAGTCCGCAACGGAGGACCGAACTCCGGATGAGGTGGAACAGGCAATGATCGACGCCTGTGCCCGAATTGCATCCCTCCCGCCCGAGTTGGGCGCCGAACACTCGTCGTAGGCTGAACCGACCGTCGACGGGCATGTATTCCGGCGACGGCGACCCGACGGCGAGGAGTGAGCCGAACCATGCAGTGTCCCAAGTGCCACGCACAGATGCACACGTACAACCGCAACGGCATACAGATCGAGCAGTGCAGCGGCTGCCGGGGAATCTTCCTCGACTACGGCGAGCTGGAGTCCCTCACCCGCATCGAGGCGCAGTGGACGCAGCAGGCCCCGCCCGCACCGCCGGCCCCGCAGGCCTACCCGTCCACCCCCGCGCCCGCCTGGGGTGCCCCGCAGCACCACGGCGGTCACTACCGGCACAAGAGCTTCGGCCACATGCTCTTCTCGTCCTGAACGGGCCGCCGCCGATGAGCGCCTGACCTCGGGCCCGGACGTGCTCCGTCCGGGCCCGCAGTGCGTTCGCACCGGCACCCGTACGCCGGAAACGGCAAAGCCCCGGTCGTCTGGACGACCGGGGCTTCCGCTGGTGCGCGATACTGGGATTGAACCAGTGACCTCTTCCGTGTCAGGGAAGCGCTCTCCCGCTGAGCTAATCGCGCAGGGTGAACCTGCGTGTACTGCGTGCGCGATACTGGGATTGAACCAGTGACCTCTTCCGTGTCAGGGAAGCGCTCTCCCGCTGAGCTAATCGCGCAGGGATCCTTGCGGATCAGTGGACGATACTGGGATTGAACCAGTGACCTCTTCCGTGTCAGGGAAGCGCTCTCCCGCTGAGCTAATCGTCCTTGGAGGTGGAGACGGGATTTGAACCCGTGTAGACGGCTTTGCAGGCCGTTGCCTCGCCTCTCGGCCACTCCACCACGAGTGGGGGTTCGGGAAGATCCCCCACTTTCTGCGAGCGGACGACCAGGTTCGAACTGGCGACCTCAACCTTGGCAAGGTTGCGCTCTACCAACTGAGCTACGTCCGCTTGTCTTTCCCGGTCCGCTTGCGCGTCCCGGCGACGTGTTGAACTCTAGCGGATTCCCGGGCCAGTACAAAAACGCGTTTGTGCAGCGTGCTGAGGTGCGCTCGCCCCGGCGCAGGTCATCGCGCACCGTCCTAGACTCAACGGCGTGCACGACCTTGCTCCAATGGCCCGCTTCGGCGGCCTCGTCGCGTCCGATCTCCAGGACGTGACCAGTGATCCCACTGCCCTCGAATCGACCGGCTTCTGGGCCGTATCCGCCGATTTCGAGGGCCGCCTCGTCTGCGCGCGCTTCGGCTCGGTGCGTACCCGGGAGGTGCCCGCTCCGGTGCGGGGCGCCTGGCGCGGGCCCGCAGCCGGTGACTGGAACTCGTCCCTGGACCGCGCCGCGTACATCGCGGGCGTACGGCGGATCCGTGAGTACATCGCGGCGGGCGAGGTCTACCAGGCCAACCTCTGCCGGGTGCTGAGCGCGCCACTGCCCGACCCGGGCGCCGCGGACGTGGACGCGCTGACCGCGCTGCTGGCCCGTGGCAACCCCGCCCCGTACGCAGGAACGATCCGGCTGCCCGCGCACGGCGTGGAGATCGCCACCGCGTCCCCCGAGCTCTTCCTGAGGCGGGACGGCCGGACCATCGAGTCGGGACCGATCAAGGGCACCGGGCGGACCGAGGACGACCTGCTGGAGAAGGACCACGCGGAGAACGTGATGATCGTCGACCTGGTCCGCAATGACCTGGGCCGGGTCTGCGCCACCGGATCGGTCACTGTTCCCGACCTCTGCGTGGTCGAGAAGCACCCCGGCCTGGTCCACCTCGTCTCCACCGTGAGCGGAGAACTCGCCGAGGGCACCGGCTGGCCCGAGCTCCTCGGCGCCGCGTTTCCGCCCGGCTCCGTCACGGGGGCACCCAAGTCCAGCGCCCTGAGGATCATCGAGGAGCTGGAGACCGCACCGCGCGGGCCCTACTGCGGCGGCATCGGCTGGATCGACGCCGACCGCCGCACCGCATCGCTCGCCGTCGGCATACGCACCTTCTGGATCGACCGGACCGGTACCGCCCCGGTCCTCCGCTTCGGTACCGGGGCCGGCATCACCTGGGGCTCCGACCCGGAACGCGAGTGGGACGAGACCGAACTCAAGGCGTCCAGGCTGCTCGCTGTAGCGTCGGGCGCTCACGAAGCAACCGGAAGGACCGCGTGATGAGGATTTGGGTCAACGGCGAACTGCGCGACGCCGAAGACGCCAGGGTGTCCGTGCTCGACCACGGACTCACCGTGGGGGACGGCATCTTCGAGACGGTCAAGATCGTCGACGGCAGGCCCTTCGCCCTCACCCGCCACCTCGACCGGCTGACCCGCTCGGCCCGCGGCCTCGGACTCCCCGACCCCGACCTCGACGAGGTCCGCCGCGCCTGCACCGACGTCGTCGACGCCAACCCGATGGCACTCGGCAGGCTGCGCATCACCTACACCGGCGGGCTCTCCCCGCTCGGCTCCGACCGCGGCGACGCCGGCCCCGGCCTCGTCGTCGCCCTCGGCGAGGTGGCCCGCCGTCCCGACACCACCGCCGTGATCACCGTCCCCTGGACGCGCAACGAACGCGGCGCGCTCACCGGGCTCAAGACCACTTCGTACGCCGAGAACGTCGTCGCCCTCGCACGGGCCCACGAGCACGGCGCGTCGGAGGCGCTCTTCGCCAACACGGCCGGGCAGCTCTGCGAGGGCACCGGGTCCAATGTCTTCGTCGTCCTCGACGGGCAGCTGCACACCCCGCCGGTCGCCTCCGGCTGCCTCGCCGGGATCACCCGCGCGCTGACCGTGGAGTGGACGGGCGCACAGGAGACGGAGCTGCCGTTCGACGTCCTGGAGCGGGCCGAGGAGATCTTCCTCACCTCCACGCTGCGTGATGTGCAGGCCGTCCACCGGGTGGACGGCCGGGAGCTGCCCGGCGGGCCCGGACCGGTGAGCGTCAAGGCCATGCGGATCTTCGACGAGCGGGCCGGTGACGACCTCGACCCGTAGAGCTCGCGCCCGACCTGTAAAACGAGGTGACGGGCCGGGGCCCAGCGGATAGAACATCTCCGATGACCACCACCCTCCGGCCGAGCGGGCCGATCCAGCAAGGCGCCGACGGCGCGAAGAGCTGCGCGTACGACGTGTGCGACAACGGGCGGGCCATCGGCTCCGTCAAGATCGGCACCGACGCCGCGTTCGGTACGTCCGCCGGTGTGCTGCTTTCCCTGAACATCGACGAACCGAGCCGGCGGCGGGGCCGCGGCACCATCGCCGTGCTCGCCGCGGAGGAGGTGCTGCGCGGATGGGGCTGCGGCCAGGTGCGCCTGTCGGTCCCGGAGGGAAACGAGGGGGCACACCGTATGGCGGCCGCACTCGGCTACGCCGAACGCAGCCGCAACATGATCAAGGACCTCGGCCCGACGGCTCCCGCGCTTCCGGACGGGGCCGTGGCCAGGGAGATGACCGCCGATGAGTTCGCGGCCTGGCAGCGCACCAGCGTCGAGTCGTACGCAGAGTCCTGGATCGGTCAGGGCGTCCCGGCCGAGCAGGCCATGCACAAGTCCAGGGCCGACCATGCCCGCAACCTGCCGGACGGCCTGGACACCGCGGGCATGCATTTCCATGTCCTCGTCGTCGGGGGCACGGTCGTCGGCCATGTGTGGGTGTCCGTGCGCGAGGACGACGACGGCGAGCCGACCGGGTTCGTCTTCGACGTCGAGGTGGACGAGGAGTACCGGGGCCGCGGCCACGGGCGCGCGCTGATGTGGCAGGCGGAGCACATCACCCTGGCCGCGGGCGTCCGCCGGCTCGGTCTGCATGTGTTCGCCGCCAACACGCCCGCCCTGCGGCTGTACGAGTCGCTCGGATTCCGGACGACTTATTACAACCTGGCCAAGAACCTCTGAGGGCCGAGGGCCTTTCGTTCGGATCAGGCCGGACCCAAACGAAAGGCCCTGGCCGCTCAGCCCCGCTCGGCGAGCAGCCGGTCGGCGATCTCCTCGATCCGTTCGCGCAGGCCGTCCTGGCTCTTGCCGCCGTCCAGCCGCTCGTCGCCGATCACATACGTCGGGGTGCCGGTGACGCCGATCGCCTTGCCCTCGGCCTGGTCGGCATCGACGATCAGCATGTGGCGTCCGTCGATCAGAGCGGTGTCCATCTCCTCGGCGTCCAGGCCGAGTTCCCGCGCCACCTCGATGAGCAGCGGCTCGCCGGTGCGGGCGAGATCGGCGCTGCGGGCGAGCACCGCCTCGATGTACGGCCAGTCCTTCCCCTGGGCCGCCGCCTCCTCGGCGGCCTGCGCGGCGGCGTAGGCGTGCTTGTGCTTCTCCAGCGGGAAGTGCCGCAGCCGTACGTCCAGCCGGTCGCCGTACTTGGCCCGCAGGGCGTGCACATCGGTGAGGGCCTGGTGACAGTCGGGGCACTGGAGCTCGCACCAGACGTCGAGGACGACGGGGGCCGCAGGGGTGGAATCGTTCATGCGGCCAGTCTCCCAGGGCCCGCGCGAGCCTCCCAATCGGCACCCGGTCCGCCGGGCTCGGTACGGCCGCCGCGCTGCCGATCGGCACCTGGGGAGGATCCCGGCCCTGAAATGTCCCTGATGCGGTCCCGGAACGTGGCCACCGGGACGGTCACCGGTGCAGGATGGAAGGGACGTTTCCCCTTGCGCCTGGAGGCACCGATGCTTGCCGAGACCATCTGCTCCGCGGTGTCCGCGGCGGGCCTGGGCATCGCCGCCGTCACCGCTTGGCGAAAGCGCTTCCTCGCCGCGGCCCGGATCGCCGCCTACTCCCTGGTCCCGATCGCACTGGTACTGACCGGGCTCGTGGACTGGGTCGCCGGAATCGCCTTCAAGCCGAGTGTCTGGCTCGGTTTCGGGCTGCTCGCGGTGGCCTGGCTGCTGTTCACGACCACTCGGGCGATCGAGCGGCGCGGGGGCGGCACCCGCAAGGAGCGCAGGGCCGCCGCGCGGGCGGCACAGGGCGAGGCGGTCGCCCCCGCGGCCTCGGCGCCCTCTCTGGGGGCAGGGCTCCCGGACTCCCGGACGCAGGCGCAGCCGAAGGCGAAGTCCCGGCAGCAGCCGGCCGCGCCGGGCGAGGACTTCAGCGACATTGAGGCCATCCTGAAGAAGCACGGCATCTGATCCCGGCCCCGGCCCCGGCCCCGGGGTCCGAGGGAGCGGGGCCAGGGGCACGGAGGCGGGCCGCGTCACCGGGGTTCCCGGTACGGGGCCGGGTCCTCCCACGACGTCGTCCGTACGATGGGGCCAGGCCGCGGACAGGTGCGGCCGAAGGCATCAGTGGGGCAGGGCAAGTGGCGCGTGTGACAGGGATCAAGGATGTGGCCCGGCAGGCCGGAGTCTCCGTGGGCACGGTGTCCAATGTGATCAACCGGCCCGAGGCGGTGCTGCCGGAGACCCGCGCCCGGGTGCTCGCCGCCATCGAGGAACTCGGGTACGTGCGCAGCGAGTCGGCGCGCCAGCTCAGGGCGGGCCGCAGCCGGATCATGGCCCTGCTCGTCCTGGACATGGGCAACCCGTTCTTCGTGGACGTGGCCCGCGGTGCCGAGCGCGCCGCCCGGGAGGCCGGTCTCGGTGTCATGGTCTGCAACAGCGACCAGAGCCCGGCGGAGGAGGCCGAGTACCTCGGGCTCTTCGCCGAGCAGCGAGTCTGCGGCGTCCTGGTCACCCCGGCCGACCCGACCGGCCGGAACCTGGAGGCGTTCAGCCGTCACCGGATCCCCTTCGTGCTGGTGGACCGGGTGGCGCCCGGCTCGGGGACCTGCGCGGTCTCCGTCGACGACGTCCGAGGCGGCGCGCTCGCCGTCGGTCATCTGGTCTCGGCCGGTCACCGCTCGGTGGCGTACGTCAGCGGGCCGGGCGACCTCCACCAGATCAGGGACCGGCGCGAAGGCGCCCTGTCGGCCCTCGCCGACGCCGGGCTGCCGCCCGAGGCGCTCGTCGAGATCCCTTCCGACCGCCTGGACGTGGCGGCGGGCCGCGACGCGGGGGCCCGGCTGCTCGGCCTGGTACCCCGGCCGACCGCGGTGTTCTGCGCCAACGATCTGCTCGCCCTGGGTGTGCTTCAGGCGCTGTACGCGGCGGGCGTCAGGGTGCCGCACGACATCGCCATCGTCGGCTACGACGACATCGAATTCGCCGCCGCCGCTGCCGTACCGCTCACCTCGGTCCGCCAGCCCGCGGTCGTCATGGGGCGGATGGCGGCGGAGCTCCTGCTGGAGGAGTCGGACGACGGGGGCGGCACCCACGAGCACCGCAGCGTGGTGCTCCAGCCCGAGCTCGTGGTGCGGGCCTCCAGCTCGACACCACGCTGACCTCGCGGAGCCGTACCTAGGCGGCCCGCCGAGTCCCGAATTCACCGCGTACGAAGCGGTGTTGGCCGACCGGGCCGTCCGCGGGGCGACGTCCCGGCGTGCCGTTCGGCGGAGTTGCGGCACGGGGCGCTCCGGGCGCGGTACCGAATGTGTGGCGGCCGATCGGACACCGGAGCGAATCCGACCCGTCCTGGAGTGGGTGAACTCCCGGTACGAAAAGGCGTGTTGGTCGCCGACGGGGTCCGGACTGAGTCATGATCGTCCTGAGATGGTGGACACTTCCCGGGGCGATGTCCCCGCAAGCCCTGCCGAAGAGCCGCGCGGCTGCCTCTTCGCGCTTTCCCAGCCCCCTTTGATGATCTTCCTCGCGGTGGTCGGCAGTCTGCTGCTGATGGCCGCGGTGCATGATCTCTTCATGCTGTGAGCGGTCAGCCGGCCGCTTCCTTGCGGCGTGCCCGGTACGCGGCCACATGCAGACGGTTACCGCAGGTGCGGCTGGAGCAGTAGCGGCGGGAGCGGTTCCGGGACAGGTCGACGAAGGCGTGCCGGCAGTCCGGTGCCTCGCACCGCCGCAGCCGCTCCTGCTCGCCCGCCACCACGATGAAGGCCAGCGCCATGCCGCAGTCGGCCGCGAGGTGGTCGGCGATCGACGCGTCGGGTGCGAAGTAGTGGACATGCCAGTCGTAGCCGTCGTGATTGCTGAGCTGCGGTGTCGTGCCGGCGGCGGCGACGAGAGTGTTGACGAGCGAGGCGGCGGTCTGCGCGTCGTCCGTCGCGAAGATCTCGGCGAAGCGCGCCCGTACGTCCCGTACGGCCCGCAGGTCCTTCTCGTGGAGCCTGCCCACGCCGCTGATGCGATGGCGCCGCGCGAAGTCGTACAGCGCTTCGATGTCGGCGAGGCCGTCGCTCCGCTCGCCTTCCGGCTGCCCGCTCGCCGGCGCTTCGCTCTCCGGTGCGGTGTTCACCAGGTCGACCACCGTGTCGAGGGCGATCCGGGTGTCGTGGGGGATCAGCACGCTTTCGCTCCCTGCCTCCGGCGGGCGGATGTCCGCCGATGCGGGCTGACTCTACTGGCTCGGTCGCGGCGCACAGCGGCCCGAGAGGGCCCGTGGGGGTGCGGAGAGCGGATACCGGCCACGGACGGGCATCCATGGCCGGTGGGCGTCTGCCCGGGGCGTGAGCGGGCGCCAGGGGCCCCGGAGGCGCGCGCCGGTGCGCGTGGAACGGGCGGACGGCTGCGATGGAGGCACGCACCGGCGCCGTCACCACGGTGGATTCCGTGAGGACGGCGCCGGTGTCAGCCATATGAGGTTTTCCGCGCGGCGCCGTCTCCCCGAGTCGGACGGCGCCGTGCAGTTCTCGGCCTGGCTCAGCTCTCGGCCAGGATGTGTGAGAGCTCCGTATCGAGGTCGAAGTGACGATGCTCGGTGCCTGGTGGAACCGCGGCGTCGGTCCGTTTCAGGAACGACTCCAGGGCTCTCGCCGGGGCTTCGAGCAGGGCTTCGCCCTCTGGGGAGCTCAGCGCGATGCAGACGACGCCCTGGCCGTGACTACGGGATGGCCAGACGCGGACGTCTCCGGTGCCGGTGGGCCGGTGCAGCCCCTCGGCAAGGAGGTCGCGGGCGAATACCCATTCGACCGTCTCCTCCGCTCCGGTGTGGAAGGTGGCGTGCACGGCATACGGATCGGCCGTGTCATACCGCAGGCCCGCGGGTACAGGCAGTGAGGACTCGCTCGACACAACGAGGCGCAGGTGCAGCTCGCAGCTGACCGTGGTGTTCATAAGCGCCAGGGCCTTTCGCTCAGTGTGCGCTCGGGGATTCGCACGTCGGCGAAATCGACATGCCACCTACGGTGGTGTTGTAAACCCCTCTGCCCTTTTTGTGTTCCTTCAGGTAGCTCGTACGGCGGTGTGTGACTTTTGGTTATGCGGCCATTCCGGTGATGAAGACCGTTCCGGTAGGTTGGGTTCCATGAATGCGGAGCGTGACGTGCGGGACGGGGGCGCCGCACCGGCGACACCAGTGTCCGCCGCGGGGGACAGGGCGGACAGCGTGACGGGTGAAGTCACGGAGGGTGTGACCAAGGAGAAGGAGCTCGGATCCCGGGCGCCCGGGTTCATCAAGGCGTCCAGAGCGCTGCACCTGAGCTGGCAGGTCGGCGTCTTCGTGGTCGGCTTCGCCGTGGTCGTGGCGGGCATCATCATGCTGCCGCTGCCCGGCCCCGGCTGGCTGGTGATCTTCGGCGGCATGGCGATCTGGGCGACCGAATTCGTCTGGGCGCAGCTGGTGCTCCGCTGGACCAGGCGGAAGGTCACCGAGGCCGCCCAGCGGGCGCTCGACCCCAAGGTCCGGCGACGCAACATCATCCTCACGTCGATCGGCCTGGTGATCATCGCGGTGCTGGTGGGGATCTACGTCTGGAAGTTCGGCATCACCATGCCGTGGAAGATCCACGAGTGACCCGGGAGTGGTCATGGGGTGCCGCTGACATGGGGTAATGTTTGGCCTGCGCCCGGGCGATTAGCTCAGTGGGAGAGCGCTTCGTTCACACCGAAGAGGTCACTGGTTCGAACCCAGTATCGCCCACCCGGACAGAGGGCCCGTGAGACCGCAGTGTCTCACGGGCCCTTTGCGTTTCCCGCCTCCGGCCGGTCCGCCGGGTCCCCGCCGTGCCCTCGGAGAAGATTCACAAGCGCTTTCGTGAACGATTCAATCCGCGCGTCGGCGGACGGGCGGGATCCGCTGATCGAGCAGCGGTATCCGGATATCGCGGCCGGACGGACTTCGGGGGCCACGGGAATTCTTGGAAAGGGCTCGGTCCTCGGTATCCGTCGGCAATGTCCCGGACGATTCGGGGACTCCGCCGGGAATTCCCACAGGAGCGACGACGGGCGCGAACTGCTCGATTTCACGGGCGAGTTCGCTGCGGCCGCTTCCTCGTCCGGTGCGCGGTCGGGGCCGACCGGGCCGCCGTCGGCCGGCCCGTCGCCCGGCGGGGCGCCTCGGACCGGCCGGCGGCGGCCCGTCGTCA